>DAINOY010000008.1:0-15033 GCA_036743735.1 Chloroflexota bacterium | reverse complement strand
GGTCCTCCTCGATCGGGACCTCAGCGCGTGGGTGCGGCCTCCACGGGCTGAGTGAGCACCGACTGGCAGACCTCCAGCACTCGCTCCACGGCACCGGCCCCATTGGCGTGCACGGTGCAGCCCGCGCGCTGTGTGTGGCCGCCACCGCCGAACGCGCCGGCGATCCGGGTCGCGTCGACGCCGTCCGCGACGCGCAGGCTGACGCGCGTCTCGTCGGGAGCCAGCTCGCGGAGCAGGATCGTGATCGCCGCCCCGCGCGTGTTCGCCAGGAATTCGGCGAAGCCGTCCGCGTCCTCCTGCTGGGTGCCCGTCTCGACGAGCATCTGCGGATAGAGGACGGCGTAGACGATCCGATCCTCGGCGGCGCTCGCGACCCCGTTCAGGAGGCGTCCCCACAGCCGCATCGTGGGATACGGCAGCTCGCCAAGGATGCGGCGGTGGATGAGCGCCAGGTCGGCCCCCGCCGCGACGAGGTCCGCCGCAAGGCGCAACGTCCGGGGCGAGGTCGAGCGATCGGCGAAGCCGTGGCTGTCGCGCACGATCCCGGTCAGCAGCGCGGAGGCGAGGTCGGCATCGAGCTCGATTCCGAGGTGCGGCACGAGCTCGGCGATGATCTGACAGGTGGCGGCGGCGCTCGGGTCGACGATGTTCAGCGCGCCGAACCGCGAGTTCGTCACGTGATGATCGATGTTCACGATCCGCGCCTCGGCCAGCCAGCCAGCGCGCTCGGTGGCGACACGGCCGACCCGGTTGAGCGTGGCAGCGTCGCAGACCACCGCCAGGTCGGCAGGCCCGGACGGCGTGCCGACCACATCGCCGATCCCGGCCAGATAGTCGTACACCGGGCCGGGGCGGTCGGTGCTCACCACCTCGGCCGGCTTGCCGAGTTTCCGGGCGATCTGCGCGACGGCGACCGCCCCACCGATCGTGTCGGCGTCGGGATTCTCGTGGCAGAGCGCGGTGACGGCGTGCGCCGCGAGCAGCGCGGCACGCAGCTCCGCTGCGGCGGCGGCGGGATCGAACGGTTCGGTGGTGGGCACGGGCAACGTCGACTCCAGCTGGATTGGGCCGCGCTCGGGCTGGCGCGGACGGCGATTGTAGTCGGCGAAATCGGGAATCGTCCGCGACGCCGCCCGGCTGCGTCGACGGCGCGCACCACCCTCATCGAGGCGAGGCGGTACCATTGCCGCCGCCCAACCACCGAGCGTCCCATGCCCCGAGCTGCGCGGACGCCGATCCATCACTGGAGAGCTCTGCATGACGACCCCTGCGACGACCTCTGTGCCCCACGGCGGGACGCTCATCAGCCGGACGCTCGATGGCGCCGAGCGCGACGACGCACTCGCGCGCGCCGCCGGGCTGCCGCGCGTCACGATCGGCAGCGTGGCGCTGTCCGACCTCGAGCTGATCGGCAACGGTGCCTTCAGCCCGCTGACCGGCTTCATGCACGAGGCGGACTACCGTCGCGTCGTCGAGGAGATGCGCCTCGAGAACGGACTGCCCTGGTCGATCCCGGTCACACTGCCGGTGAGCGCGGACGAGGCCGAGGCACTGCCGCTCGACGCCGAGATCGCCCTCGTCGACGCCGATGATCGGATCGTCGGCATCCTGGCCCTCTCGGAGAAGTACCGCTACGACAAGGCGCACGAGGCAGAGCGCGTCTTCCGCACCACGGAAGAGGCGCATCCCGCCGTCGCGCGGATCATGGCCGCCGGCGACGTGTACCTGGGCGGTGATGTGACGGTGCTGAACGGCCCGAAGGACCCGCCCTTCCCCGAGTTCCGCCGCACGCCCGCCGAGACGCGCGCCCTCTTTGCCGAGAAGGGCTGGCGCCGGGTCGTGGGCTTCCAGACGCGGAACCCGATCCATCGGGCTCATGAGTACCTCACCAAGGTGGCGCTCGAGACGGTCGACGGGCTGATGATCCACCCGCTGGTGGGCGACACGAAGAGCGACGACATTCCCGCCGATGTCCGCATGCGCGCCTACCAGACGCTTCTCGCCGACTACTACCCGGCCGACCGGACGCTCCTCTCGGTCTACCCGGCCGCGATGCGGTACGGCGGGCCGCGTGAGGCGATCTTCCATGCCATCGCTCGCAAGAATTACGGCTGCACCCATTTCATCGTCGGTCGCGACCACGCGGGCGTGGGCAGCTACTACGGCACGTACGACGCGCAGAAGATCTTCGACGAGTTCGAGCCGGGCGAGCTCGGCATCACGCCGCTCTTCTTCGAGCACACGTTCTGGTGCCACGCCTGCGAGGGCATGGCCAGCTACAAGACCTGTCCGCACGGCGATGATCAGCACCTCATCCTGTCGGGCACCAAGGTCCGGGCGCTGCTGACCGAGGGCGAGATGCCGCCACCGGAGTTCAGCCGTCCGCCGGTCGCCCAGATCCTGATCGACGCCTACCGCGAGTCGGTCGGCGCCCGCTGACCGCTCGTCCAACGCCCACGCCAACTTCAGGAGCACGCAGTCATCCAATGACCGATACCGACACCGATACCTCCGCGGCACCCACCGCGTCGCCGGTCGCGACGACCGTCTCGACCACTCGCTCGGGCGAGACGATTCATCTCGGCGGTGGCGCCGGCACGCGGCACGATCGCGAGACGACCGGCTTCACCGTCTGGTTCACCGGCCTCTCCGGGTCGGGCAAGAGCACGATCACCCATCTGCTCGAGGCCGCGCTTCGCGAGCGCGGGCACAAGGTCGAGGTGCTCGACGGCGACGTGGTGCGCACGCACCTGTCGAAGGGCCTCGGCTTCAGCAAGGAGGATCGCGACACGAACATCCTCCGCATCGGCTGGGTGTGCGAGGTTCTGAGCCGCAACGACGTCGTCGCCATTGCGGCGGCGATCAGCCCGTACCGCGACATCCGCGACCAGGTGCGCGCAAACGTCGGCCGCTTCGTCGAGGTCTACGTCGAGGCACCGCTCGAAGTCCTCGCAGATCGGGACGTCAAGGGCCTCTACCGCAAGGCGATGGCCGGCGAGATCAAGGGCTTCACCGGCGTGGACGATCCGTACGAGGCGCCGCTGAACCCGGAGGTGGTCTGTTACTCCGACGGCCGCGAGACGCCGGAGGAGAGTGCGGCGAAGGTCCTCGCGAAGCTGGAGGAGCTCGGCTACACGGCGCCCGTCGAGTCGCGCTGATGCCCCGGCGGCGCGCCATCGTCGTCGCCCTCGACGGTCTCGGAATCGACCTGCTCGCGCCGGCGCTCGCCGCCGGCGGCCTGCCCGCGCTCGCGGAGCTGGCCGGGGCGGACGGGCCGACCCCGGTCGCCGCCCGGCCGCCGGCCAGCCCGCAGGCTGCCTGGACGACCTTCACGACCGCCTCGAACCCGGGTCGCCACGGCATCTTCGGGCTGACCCATCCCGGCCGCCAGCTGCGCATCCGGGTCACCAGCGCCGATCACGTGCGGATGCCGACGCTCTGGGAACGGGCCGCCACCGACGGCCTGCAGTCGGTCGTCGTGGGATTGCCCGGCACGTATCCGGCGCGGCGCATGTCCGGTGCGCTCGTCGCGGGCTACGTGGTGGCCGACGAGGCGCGCCTCGCACATCCCCGCTCCCTGGCGCCTCGGCTGGCGGCCAGCGGCTACCGCAGCGATGTCGACGTGAGCGCGGCGCGCGACGACCCGGATCGGTTCACCGAGGAGCTGCGCGGCTCGGTCGCCGCCAGGATCGAGGTCATGCGCCAGCTGATCGCCTCGGATCGCTGGTCGCTCGCGATCCTCGCCTTTCCCGAGCTCGACCGATGGGGCCACGCCATGCGCCGACGCGCCGCTGCCGGCGACGAGCAGGCGAGCGCGGCGCTCGGCGGCATGCTCGAGGCGATCGACGCATTCGTCGGCGAGCTGCGCCGCGCGCACCCCGCGGCCAGGATGCTCGCGCTTTCGGCGCATGGTGTCGCCGCGGTGGACCGCACGCTGAACATCGAGGCGTGGCTCGTCGAGGGCGGCTACCTGAGGCCGGGGCCGGATGGTCGACCGGGCGAGGGCACCGCGGCCTTCTCGATGGAGTCTGGCCGCATCTACCTGCACGCGGCGCGCATGTTCGAGGCCGGGCGCCTGGGCGGCGGATCGGTCATGCCCCTCATGGACGAGATCGCAGACGGTCTCACGGGGCTCCGCGCGGACGACGGCAGCCGGCCGCTCGACGCGGTCCTGCGACGGCGTGATCTCTACGATGGGCCGCACGCTCGCGTAGGGCCGCACCTCGTGGCGGCCCCAGCCCAGGGCTGGGCTGTCGTCAGCTCGCACCACATTCCGACGGAGAGCCGCGCCGGGCGAACCGAGGGCGCCCACCGGCACGATCTCGCGTTCGTCCTGGGAGATCTCAAGCGCGAATCGGCCGCTCCGAGCCTCGAAAACCTCGGTGCGACGGTCCTTTCGCACCTCGGCCTGTACGCCGCGGATGTGGACGGCCGGGCGGTGTCGGACTGAATCTTGCCCGCGCATCGTCCGCGATGTGCAGACCGCCCAACTCCCCTCGTTGCATGAGAGCAACATGGGACGCACGTCCGGTATTGCACTGGCCCGCTTGGTGCATCAGGATCGCACTGGTACTTATCACCTACTTATCCCGCACTTACCGGACAACTTCATAGCCCGGTGGTGACCAACAAGGGGCGCATGCCCACGCCCCAGAGGGGAGGCCGAGCAGTTCCATGGTGACAATCAGGCGGCGTGCCGCCGTACCGCTCGCAGTGCCGCGAGAGGTCCGGAGCGACGCCGCAGAGCGACCGTCCCCGGCGTTGACGTCCCGGCGCAAGCGCGCCTTCGACATCTTCGCCAGCGTCCTCATTCTCATCGTCAGTTTCCCGGTGTGGTTCGTGGTTGCGATCGCGATCAAGGCCACGTCGCCGGGACCCATCCTCTTCCGCCAGGTCCGGATCGGCGTCGGTGGACGCCCGTTCACCGTCTACAAGTTCCGCACGATGCACAACGGCGTCAGCGAAGAGGTCCATCGTGACTTCGTCACGCGGATGATCGTGGGCGGCGTCGAGTCGGAGCAGATCGCCTCGTACTCCGGGGCCTTCAAGCTCGCGAGCGATGCCCGCGTCACCCGCGTCGGCCGACTGCTGCGGCGCACATCGCTCGACGAGCTCCCGCAGGTGCTCAATGTGCTGGCCGGCGAGATGTCGCTCATCGGCCCGCGGCCACCGCTCGCCTACGAGGTCGAGCGCTATGAGCCGTGGCAGCACGAGCGGCTGGCGGTCCGTCCTGGCATCACCGGCCTGTGGCAGGTCTCCGGGCGCAACCGGCTCAGCTATCTCGACATGATTCGGCTCGACATCGTCTATGCCCGGGAGTGGACCTTCCGCAAGGACCTCGCCATCGCGGTGAAGACCCCATGGACGATGTTCGTGGACCGCGGGGGTGCCGAGTGATGGCGGCGATCGGTGTCGGCGTCATCGGCTGCGGCTACTGGGGACCCAACCTGATTCGGAATTTCGTGCGGCACGACGACGCCACCATGGTGTCGGTCTGCGACATGCAGCTCGACCGTGCGAAGAAGGTGGCCGGCTGGTACGGCATCCCGTCCGTGACCGACGACCCGTCGGCCCTGATCAATAGCCCGGATGTCTCGCTCGTCGTCGTCGCGACGCCGGCCGGCTCGCACTACTCGCTCGCCAAGGCGGCGCTCGAGGCCGGCAAGCACGTGCTGATCATGAAGCCGATGACAACGCGCAGCGACCAGGCCGAGGAGCTGATCGACCTCGCCGAGCGCAAGGGCGTGCTCCTCGCGGTCGACCACACGTTCGTCTACACGTCGGGCGTGCGGATGATGCGCGAGATCGTGGCCGCCGGCGAACTGGGCGACGTCTTCTACCTCGACAGCGTCCGGATCAACCTCGGGGTCTTCCAGTCGGATGTCAACGTCATCTGGGACCTGGGGCCGCACGACATCAGCATCATCGACTACGTCCTGGGCGGACAGCTGCCGAGCGAGGTGTCGGCGATCACCGCGGCACACGCGGGGAGCCGGCACGAGAACATCGCCTACCTGACGATGCGCTACGGACCCTCGGTCCTGGCCCATGTCCACGTGAACTGGCTGGCGCCGGCCAAGATCCGCCGCACGATCGTGGGCGGCTCGAACAAGATGCTGGTCTACGACGAGATGCAGCCATCGGAGAAGCTGCTGATCTACGACCGCGGCGTGACGATCTCGCCCTGGGAGGACCCGGAGGAGATCTACAGCCAGCTCGTGTCATACCGAACCGGGGACGTGCGTGCCCCGCGGCTCGACGAGCGCGAGGCGCTGGCGACGGAGGTGGACGAGATCCTGGCCGCGATCGGCGGTGGAAGCCCGCCGATCGGTGATGCGGCGCTCGGTCTGCGCACCGTCCAGATCCTCGAGGCGGCCGAGCGATCGGCGCGAGACGGGTCACGGCCCGTCGTCCTCGGCCGCGATGTGGCACCTGGCACCGCCGCCTTCACGATTGCCGGCAACGGCAACCTGAACGGCAACGGGAACGGCAGCGGGAACGGCCACGCCGCCTTCCCGGCGCGCACGACGGGCGAGTAGCCACACGCCGGCGGCGCGGCGCGATCCAGCGGGGTCGCTTCACCGCGCCGCTGGCGCCTGTCGATTAGGATTACGCCCACCAAACGTGAGGTAACCCATGGAGCTGCGGTCCCTGCTGCGTCTCCTCCTGCGACGCTGGTGGGTCATCCTGCCGATCTTCGTCATCACCGTGGGATCCACCGTGGTGCTGACGCTGAGCCAGCGGCCGGTCTACCAGAGCACGACGACGCTCCTCGTCACGCCATCCACCAACCTGAGCGGGACGCCGAGCGAGATCCTGGATTCGCTCCAGATCCTCAGCCGCCAAAGCGAGATCGCGGCGACCTACGCGCTCATCGCCTCGAGCGCCACGATCCGCCAGACGGTGACCGATCAGCTGCAGATCACCCCCACCGAGCGACGCAACGCCCAGCTCGACCTCGACGCGCGCCTCGTCCCGGGGAGCCAGGTGATCCAGATCGATGTCCGCTCGATCGACGCGAACCTCGCCACGAGTTATGCGACCGCCGTGGCGGACGAGCTGAGGGACTACGTCGGCGAGCTGACCGAGGCGTTCGAGCTCCTCACCCTGGATCCGGCGAGCCTGCCCGGCACACCGGTGGCTCCCAACGTTCCGCTCAACATCGCGCTCGGCACGGCGGCCGGCATCGCCCTCGCCCTTGGTGCGGCGGTCGTGCTGCACCTCCTCTCCCCGGCGCCCAGGCTTCGGCCACGGATGGACATCATCGATCCGGAGACGTGGGCCTACAACTACCCGTTCTTCCTGTTCCGGCTGCGCCAGGAGATGAGCCGCACGCGGCGCGTCGGAACGCCGATGTCGGTGGCGATCATCGACGTCAACCACCGGGAGTCGCTCGACTCGGCCTCTCCGCACGGTCGGGCAGATGCGCTCGTGCGCGTCTCGATCCTCTTCGATACCCACCTGCGCCTCGAGGACACCGCCGCGCGTCTCGACGATATGACGTTCGCCCTGCTTCTCCCCGACACAGCGGAGGCAGACGCTGTCCGCATGATCGAGGCGCTGCGCGCCAGGATCGCGAGCGCCGTGCTGAGCATCAGCGAACGCCAGGAGCCGATGCGGGCCAATCCGGCAGCGGGCGTGGTCGGCTACTCCGGCGACGCGATGAGCGAGCAGGAGCTCCTGGAGCGAGCGCGCAAGGCGCTCCAGCGGGCGGAGACGACGCCGAGCGGGCGGACGGAGGCGTTCTCCACCGTCAATGTCGGACGCCCGGCCTGAGGCGCGCGCGGAGGAGGGGATCCTCGATGCCGCCCGGGGCGGAGGGATCGCCTTCGCCGGACGTGTCTTCACGTGGGCGGCTCGGCTGGGCCTCGCCGTCCTCCTCGCGCGGCTCCTGGGTGCCGACGAGTACGGTCTCTACAATCTCGCGCTGACGGTCGCCACCGTGGTGGCCAGCTTCCCTTCGCTGGGGCTCGACTCGGCGCTCGTGCGCTTCATGGCGGTCTACGCCTCGCGCGGTGATGCCGGCCGGCTGCGGGGCAGCCTGCAGGTCGGCATCGGCCTGCCATTGGTGATGAGCGTGCTCGCCGGGCTCGTCCTGTTCCTCGGCGCCGAGCCGATCGCCACGGGCGTCATGCACGACGACCGCCTCACTCCGCTGCTGCAGATCGCGAGCGTGCTCGTCCCGGCCACGGTCGTGAACCGACAGCTGGCCGCCGCCCTTCAGGGCCTGCGCCGGCTGGGTGATGCGGTGCGTGCCGAGCAGTTCGCCCAGCCGGCCTCGCGCGTTGTGATGCTCGTGGGCATGGCGCTCATCGGGCTCACGGCCGCCTGGGCGGTGGCCGCCTCGGCGCTCGCCGCGCTCGTCGCGACGTTGCTCATGGTCCTCCTCCTGTCACGAGCCGCGGGCGCGATCCGTGGCGTCCTGGCGCATCGCGAGCTGCGCGCGCTGACGAACCATGCCGTGCCGGTCTTCTTCTCGAACGTCGTCAACACGTTCGGCGGCAACCTCCAGACGCTCTTCCTCGGGGCGATGAGCAGCGCGACCTCCGTCGGGATCTTCGCCATTGCCAACCAGGTCACGCTCGTTGGGTCGATGTTCCACCAGTCGGTGGCGGCGTCATCGATGCCGGTCTTCGCGGAGTACGCGGACCAGGGCGACCGGCCGGGGAGCGAGCGGCTGTATCGCATCACCTCGAAGTGGACCTTCACCCTCAATCTGCCGCTCTTCTGCCTGGTGCTCGCCTTCCCCGACGCGCTCCTTTCGCTGTTCGGCCGCGAATTCGAGGCCGGATCGGCCGCGCTCGTGATCCTGGCCTGGGGCGCGCTGGCGAACGCCGCGACCGGCACGTCGGGCGCGATCCTGGACATGGCGGGGCACACCCGCGTGAAATTCGTGAACTCGACCCTCTCGCTGGGCCTGGCGATCGGCCTGAGCCTCATGCTGATTCCACCGATGGGCATCGTCGGCGCGGCGATCGCGGCGGTGGGATCGGTCGCCCTCGTGAACCTCCTGCGCGTCCTCGAGGTTGCCCTCCTCGTGCGCATCACGCCGTACGACGCCGCGTGGCTGAAGCCGCTGCTGGCCGGTGCCCTGGGACTCGGCGCCGGTCTCCTGGCCGCCTCCCTGGCCGGGGGGAGCGCGACCGTCGCGGGCTTCGCCGCGGGTGCCATCGCGCTGCTCGCCGTCTACGCCGGCGCGGTCTTCGCGCTCGGGATCAGTGAGGACGACCGCATGGTCCTCGGCCGTGCGGGTCGCAAGATCGCGCGCATCGGGCGCAAGCGCGGACGGCGGGCGGGGGCGAGCAAGCCGGCGCTCGAAGCGGGCCGGCGCGACCGATGAGCTCCACGCCCGACACTGCCGAGGCCCCGCTGGCGACGACGCTCGCCCTCTTCGCGCGACTCGAGGAGCTCGGCGTTCGCTACTGCCACTGGAAGAGCACCCCCTCCCTGGCGACGGCCCTCGCCGGTCGGACCGATCTCGACCTGCTCGTCGAGCGCGAGGACGCCGACCGCTTCAGCGAGGCGGCCCGTGAGCTCGGCTTCAAGCCGTTCATCTCGCACGCCAGCCGTCGCTTTCCGGCGGTCGAGGACCTGCTCGGCTACGACGCGGCAACGGGGCGGCTCATCCACCTTCACGTCTACTACCAGCTCATCCTGGGCGAGCACTACGTCAAGAACCATCGCCTGCCGTTCGAGCGGGCGCTCATCGCCAGCAGCAGCCTGCGCGACGGCGTCCGTGTGCCGGCTCCGGAGCTGGAGGTGGCCATCCTCGCCTACCGGACGCTCCTGAAGTACCGGGACACCGATGCGGTCAAGGACCGGCTCGGCCTGGGGCGACGGGGCGGGATCCCGCGCGAGGCCCTCGCGGAGCTGCGATCGCTCGTGGAGATGACCGAGCCCGCCGCTGTCGAGCGGGCGATCGAGACGCAGCTTCCCGGTCTCGCGCCGGGCCCGGTCCTGGGGCTCGTGGAGGTGGTCCGAGACGACGCGCGCGATGCGATGACACTCGTCCGGCTGCGACGCCAGGCGCGCACTGCGCTGCGACAATTCGAGCGCTCGCCGGCGCACACCGCGCGGTGGCAATACGCCAGGGCCCGCGCCTCGGGCATGTGGCCCTTCCGGATCGTCACCCGCAGCGCCGGGCGGCGGGCGGTGAAGCGCAAATCTCCACGGGCAGGCGGCCTGGTGGTGGCGGTGATCGGCTCGGACGGGTCGGGCAAGTCAACCGCGATCGAGCACATCGTCGGCTGGCTGGGCTGGCGGCTCAACGTCTCGGTGCAGTATCTCGGCTCGTCGCAGCCGTCACGCACCACCGCTCTGGTCAAACGCATGGCGAAGCTGGCCCGCGGCGTCGATCGGCGGCTGCGCGGCGGCGCGGCGCCCGCGTCGCCGGGAGGGATCGCAGCCGTGCTGCTCGCGCTCAGGCACCTGGCGGACGCGCGAGACCGCGACGCACGGGCGCGCCAGGCGCACCGTCTCGCATCGCAGGGCGTCCTGGTCCTGCTCGATCGCTACCCGCTCCCCGGGCTGGCGGTCGCCGGACGGCCGCTCGACGGCGCGCGGATCCGACTCACGCTCGGTGCTCGCTCGGGGCTCCTCGCCTCGCTCGCGGCCCGGGAGGAACGGATCTACGCCCGACTGCCACGGCCGGACCACCTGCTCGTGCTGCGCGTGTCGCCGGAGGTGGCCAGCAGGCGACGACCCGATCACGCCGCGGACGATCTCGCCGCGCGGGCCGCTGCCCTGGACGGGCTGGAGGCGATCAGCATCCCGATGACGGTCATCGACGCGGACCAGCCGCTCGAGCAGGTGCAGGGCGAGGTGCGGGCGGCGCTCTGGCGCCTGCTGTGAGGACCGTCGAGCTCGCCGGGGCCGTCGGAAGCGGCAAGAGCACGCTGGCGCCTGAGCTCGTCCGTCTCCTGCGCGACGCCGGAATCGATGCTGTCGGGGTGGGGGAGGCGCTCGCCGTTCAGGCGCCTCGTCGCGTCGGCCTGACGGTCGACGCGCCGCATGGCGTCCGGTTCGCCGCGACCCATCTGCGCCTGCTGCGCCTGGTCGGCAGAGAACTGACCCGGGCCGCGATCGACGGCTCGCACCGCCGGCGGATCGCCGGGCTCGTGCTGCGTCTCGGAGCTCGCCTGCGGTTCCTCGACGCAAGGCTGGCGTCCGGACAGCTGCTCGTGATCGACGAGGGATTCGTGCAGCGGGCTGTGAACGTGTTCGGCTGGGTGCCGGGCCCGCTCGAGAACGAGGAGCTGCGACGTTTCCTGTCCCTCGCCCCGCTTGCCGACGTGGTCGTCGTCCTCGATCGCGATGCCGGCGTCGCCACCGAACAGGCGCGCGCACGCGGGCTGCCGTCGCGGGTCGCCGCCAAGACTCCGGCCGAGGCGGACCGATTCCTCGCGCGCGCGGCAGAGGTGGTCGAGGCCGCCGCAGCGATCCTCGAGGAACGCGGCGTGCCGACGATCCGGATTCGGAACGACTCGACGGTCGAGGATGCCGTCTCGCAGCTCGCGCGTCACCTGCCGGTGCTCGCCGGATCATCCTCGGCGCCACCGCCGCCGGTCGCGCGCATCGGGCTCCTCGCCGTTCCGCGAATCCGCCGCCCGCTGCGCCGGGCCGCGGGACCTGGCCTGCCGGAGGGCCTGGGCAGCGCGCTCGACGCGCTGGCCGCCGGGCCGTGGCGGATCATCCGGCCGCTCGGACGCGCGACCGGCCGCAGCGGCTCGGTGCTCGTGGCCGCGGGGGATGAGCGGCTGGTCGTGAAGCGCTACAAGCCCAGCGTCCCGGTCGAGCAGGTCGAGATCGAGCACGCGATCCTGCGCGAGCTGGAGGCGCGCCACTTTCCGGGGCCGCGCCTGCGGCGAGCCAGCGACGGGACCACGCTCATTCGAACCGATGCCGGGATCTTTGCGGCATTCGAGTACCTGTCGGGCTACCGACGGTCCGACGACCTCGTGCAGCTGCGCTGGCATGGCGGCCGATCGCGCGCCCAGCTGCACGGTGCGGCGCTCGGCGCATTGCACGCCGCGCTGTCGGGGTTCGTCCCAGCCGCATCGAGCCCGCTCGGCGTGGACGTCAGTGCACCGGCCCGCCGGACGCGCGACCTTGCCTGGCACCTGCGGCTGCTCGACGAGGCGGACGTCGACCCCGGTCGGCTGCCGGCGGGCATCGACCTCGATGCCCTGCGCCGGGAGCTCGCCGAGTCCGATGCCCCGCTCGATGGCGCCTCGCTGAGCGCGGGGGTGATCCACGGTGACTTCGGACCGTACAACGTCCTCACGCGGCACGGCGATCCACTCTTGATCGTCGACTATGAGCTGGCGCGGCTCGACTGGCGCATCGTCGATCTCGCCACGGCGCTGCCGCGCTATGCCGCCGGCGGATCCGCCAGCGTGCAACGGATCCGGGCGTTCCTGGCCGGATACCTGTCCCGGGCCCCCCTGTCGCGCGATGAGCTGGCACTCCTGCCTGACCTGCTGGCGCTGCTCAGCGTCCGGCGCGCGACGGTCACGCTCGCAAGATGGGCGGGGAGCGGGGACCAGGGCATGCTGGCTGAAACGCGACAAAAACTGGCGCTCGCACGCACCATCCGCTCCGGCCGTCACGTGGTGGCACGCGCGACACGGTCGGATTGACGGATCCGAGTCTGGACGCCGCGGGCCACCGGGGGGCAGAATGGCCTATCCGTCTTCATCCATCAGTACCTGAGGGGGCCAGTGCCCGTCGTGCCTAGAACCGTCAAGACCATCGCGGTGCTCGCGGTGGCCTTCGCACTCATCGTTCCCGGCCTGGTGCAGGCGAAGAATGACCGCGCGCCGCGCCAGGCCTTCGTCCGTCTCCTGCGTCACATCGACGTCGCCGATCTCGGCCTGACCCGACCATCGGGCCTTGCCTACGTCCCGGGCGCGCGCGCCCTCATCGTGGTCGACGCGGCCGGGGCGACGCACATGGTCGGCGTGGCCGAGGACGACCTGGGTCCGGTCGCGCTGCCGGCGACGCCGGCCTCGCCGGCCTCGGTCACGTTCGATGCCGCGGGCGCTGAGCTCGTCGTCATCGACGCGAACGCCGCCGTCAACGAGGCTCCGGCCCCGAACGGGCGTCCTTCGGGCCCGGCGGTGAAGGGCCGTGCGCCGGCACCACGGACGGTGACCGGCACCGCGACGAGCGGGGACCAGCTGCTGGTCGGCGACGGAACCGGCTTCGTGGCGCTCCCGTCAGATGGGAACCGGGGCTCCAGGCGCGTCGATCTCGCTCGGCTCGGCGAGCCGCTCATCGGCATGGCGGTCGACCCCCAGAGCGGCAACATCTACACCCTCGGCAGCCGCACCTCGACGCTCTACGAGCTCGACAGCGCGGGTGGCCTGCTGTCGACGCGCGACCTGTCCGGCATCGG
Organism: Chloroflexota bacterium; assembly: GCA_036743735.1. GTDB lineage: Bacteria > Chloroflexota > Limnocylindria > QHBO01 > QHBO01 > JBDTNK01. The sequence goes on along the minus strand of DAINOY010000008.1, from coordinate 1,637 downwards.
GCTCAGCGATCCGCGCGCCATCGTGGCCGCGCCGAGCGCGGACGCCACCGACGATCCGGCGGCGGTGAGCCTGTTTGTCGCCGATGCCGGCCCGGCTGCGGGCTCGGGCACCGTCCTCGAGCTGGGCCTCCAGGCGCCACAGATCTCCGGGCAGCTCGCGCTGGCCGCCAGCTCGACCGCCACGCTCGTGAATACCATCGACACGTCGGGCTGGCCGAGCCCCGACCCGTCCGGGATCGCCTATGACTCGGGACACGGCCGACTCATGGTCGTCGACGGTGAGGTCGACGAGATGACGATCTTCCCGGGCTACAACGGCTACGAGTCGACGCTCACCGGCGGCCTGGTCCGCACCTTCGACACCACCGCCTGGAGCTCCTCGGGCCCGTGCCCCGGGCAGTCGGCCAACCGAACCTGTGTCAACAACGAGCCCGTCGGGGTCGCGGTCGACCCCGATACCCGCCACGTCTTCGTGTCGAACGACTCGAAGCGCACGGTCTGGGAGGTCACTCCCGGCGGCGACGGCCTCGTCGGCACGGGCGATGACACCCGCCGCTCGTTCCGGCTCGACACGCTCGGGGTCGGCGACCCGGAGGGACTGGCGATCGGCGCCGGGAGGCTGTGGGTCGCCGACGGAACGAACCGCGAGGTCTGGTCGCTCACCCGGGGCAACGACGGGATCTACGGCACCGCTGACGATGCCATCGGTCATTTCGACACCGACTCGCTCGGCGAGCCCGATCCCGAGGGCGTCGAATACGATTCGGTGAGCGGGCACCTGTTCGTCGTCAGCAACGACACGCAGGGCACGATCCTCGAGGTCACGACAAGCGGCAGTCCGGTCCAGGTGATCGACATGTCGAGCGTCAACCCCGACTCGCCGGGCGGCATCGCCGTCGGTCCCTCGTCGACCGGCTCGGGGCGCAGCCTCTATGTCGCCGATCGCGGCGTGGACAACAACAACGACCCGCGCGAGAACGACGGGCTCGTCTACGAGTTCGCCATCGGTGCGGCGCCGCCGCCGACGCCGACGCCGGTCCCGACACCGACGCCGGTCCCGACGGCAACGCCCACCGCGACACCGACACCCACGCCGCCGCCGGCTGGGACGAACCTGCTCGTCAACCCGGGATTCGAGATCGACGCCGACGGTGACCCGACGCCGGACGGATGGTCGTCGCACCCGCACTTCAGCCGGACATCGAGCTCGGTGCACTCCGGCTCGTTCGCCGGCATGCACACCGCCACCGACAACAGCCGGTACACCGTGAAGCAGGAGGTGCCGGTCACCGGCGGGGCGACGTACCAGGTCGGAGGCTGGGTGAACATCCCGAGCTTCGCCTCGAAGTCACGCCTGATCGTGAAGATCCAGTGGCGGGGCAGTGGCAACCTCGGGACGCTCGAGGTCGTGAAGTTCTCGGCGGCGACATCAGGATGGGTGGAGTTCAGTGACTCGTTCGTCGCTCCGGCCGGTGCGACATCGGTCCGCGTGCTCATGACCCTCCGGAATCTCAACGGCACGGCGCTGGTGGACGACTTCCGTCTCCAGCGCTAGGCCGCGACCGATCTTCGGATGACCACCCCGCACGCGGAGCCGGCGCAGCAGTTCAGCCTGCGGGTGAGCGCGGAGCCGAGCG
>DAINOY010000007.1:12212-16214 GCA_036743735.1 Chloroflexota bacterium | reverse complement strand
GCGGCGCTCGACAGGTCCCCGGCATTCTCGACCGTCCCGGTCGCGTTGTAGCCGTCGGCGAACGCCTCGTTGATCTTCGCGTTGTCGGGAATCGGCGCGAAGCCCTCGACCCACAGGTCGCGCGGGATCGGCACGGTCGTCGTCTGGTCGGTGGTGGGGTCGATCGACAGGATCTGAATCGAGTCGGCCAGGAAGGCGCCGTCACGCTCGGCGCCGGAGTAGCCGAAGAACGCGATGTTCACCCGCTCGTCGCCGTTCAGCTTCCCGAAGAGGGACGTGGAGGCGGCCGGCGCGGTGCTCACCTCGTCGTTGAAGGCGCTCACCCGTCCCCACAGCAGGATCGCGCCTCCCACCAGACCGATGAGGACGGCCAGCAGCACGATCATGACGATCGCCTTGATCGGGGTCCGCCGCCCGCGGCGCCGACGACCCTGCGCCGGCAGGTCCCATTCGGTGGTGTCCGTGAGCGCGCGATCACGCTCGTAGGCATCGCGCCTGGACGCTTCCATCGCTCGTCGCGCTGAGGCGGTCGGGCGGGCGTGCTGGCGCTGCGGCCGTGAGCCGCGGGTCATCGGGTCATCATGCGCGCTGGCGTGGTCCTGGGTGGCTCGGTGGAGGGCGGGCGGCCAAGGATAGTCGATCCGGCGCTGGCGATAACTCCGTGGTGAGTGGCCGGTAAGCGACGCTCGTCATGCTGGAGCCATGGTTGCTGGACCGATGGTTGCCGTCGCCACGCCCGGCGTCGACGACCTCGTGGCGTCGCTGGACCCCGAGCAGCGGGCGGCTGCGCTGCTTCCCGACGGGCCGGCGCAGATCATCGCCCCGGCCGGCAGCGGCAAGTCGACGACGCTCATCGCGCGGCTCGGCGTCCTCGTCGTGCGCGGCGTCGCCCCTGAGCGGATCTGCGTCCTGACCTTCAACCGCGACGCGGCGGCCGACCTGGCGGAGCGGCTGCGGGTGCGACTCGCCCCGCGGATCCCGGGCGCCGAGCGCATCGAGGTCCGGACGCTGCACGCGCTGGCGCTCCGAATCCTGGCGGATGCTGGCCGTCCCACGCGGGTCGTGGCCGACCGTCTGCCGCTGCTGCGCGCGGCGCGGCGCCGGTGCATTGCCGCGGCCGGTGAGGCTGGCCCACCGCTGCCCGCCGCGGAGGAGCTCGACGGAATCCTGTCGCTCTGGAAGATCGAGGGCCGCGTTCCGTCACCGGCGCTGCGCGACGTGCTCGCGACCTACGCACGGCTCCTGGCCGCGCGCGGCTCGATCGACTTCGACGACCTCGTGACCGGCGCCTGCGAGCTGCTCGAGCACGAGCCGGCGGTGCGCGAGCGCTGGCAGCAGCGATTCGGGCACGTCCTCGTGGACGAGTTCCAGGACGTCGACGCGGCCCAGCTGCGGATGGCGCGTCTGCTCGCCGCGCCCCAGGACAACCTCTTCGTCGTCGGCGATGACGACCAGACGATCTACGCGTGGCGCCTGGCCGATGTGCGCCGCATCCTCACCTTCGGCGACCTCTATCCGGGGGCGCGACGGATCCAGCTGGCGACGAACTACCGCTGCCCGGCCGATGTCGTGGCCGCGTCGCGAGCGTTGATCGGGGTGAACAGCGAGCGCTTCGTGAAGCGGATCGATCCCTCGCCGTCACGCACCGATGACGGGCCGGACACCATCGTCGCGTGCTCGACCGCGACGCCCGACTCCGCGGACGCGCTGGTCGGACTCGCCCTGCGCGAGGTGCGCGCCCAGGGTGGCTGCTGCTTCCTGGCCAGGACCCGCGCCGAGCTCGAGCCGGTTGCGGTGGCGCTCCTGCGCGCGGGCGTCCCGCACCACAGCAGCGTGCCGCCGCTCGTGGAGCATCCCAGGATCGGTGAGCTGGCCGACGCGCTGCGGGCCGTCGACCGCGGCGGGCCGCCGTTCGCCGTGCTGCGCACGCTGCGGGCGGGACGCGGCTGGGCGCGCAGTGGCAGCGACGACGCCCTCGGCGAGGAGGACCACGCTGCGTTGGATGCGCTCCTCGGTTGGTCGGTTGGCTTCCGCTCTGCCGTGGCGTTCCTCGCTGCCTTCGACGCAGCACGCGCCCGCATCGCGAGGCTCCGCCGCGAGGACGCGCCGATCGAGCTCGTCACGGTCCACGCCTCGAAGGGCCGGGAGTGGCCGACGGTGATCCTCCTGGGCTGGGAGGAGGACCGTTTCCCGAATCGCCGCTCGCTGACCGACGCGCTGGATCCGGCCCGCTCCCTCGAGGAGGAGCGTCGCCTGGCCTACGTGGCGCTGACGCGCGCGACGCAGCGCGCGATCCTCTGCTACGACCCACAGAAGCCGTCGCGCTTCCTGGCGGAGATGCGAGGCGGCTCCTAGAGGCCGACCTCCGGCCCCACCACGGAGAGGTAGCGGACCATGCGGGCCACGTGCTCGTCGAACTCCAGCTCGATCTCCTCCGCGCCGGCGAGCAGCATCTCGCGTGGGACGGCGCGCGCGAAGGCCCTGTCCTTCATCCGCTTGCGCACGTTCGCCGGCTCCACGTCGGCGAGGCGCTTCGACGGTCGCATCAGCGCCACCGCCACGAGGAATCCGGCCAGCTCGTCGCAGGCGTAGACGAGGTGATCCAGCCGCGTCTGGCGCGGGATGCCGAGTGCGTCGTTGTGGCGCCGCACGGCGTCGACCACCTCGCTGGGGTAGCCGAGCCGCGCCAGCTCGTCCGCGCCGATGGCTCCATGCGTGGCGGGATCGGGATGGCGCTCGTAGTCCAGGTCGTGCAGCAGTCCTGCCATCCCCCACCGCTCGATGGTTGCCGCGTCCGCCCCGTCATCGGCCGCGTAGCCGCGCACGCCGGCCTCGACCAGCAGGCCGTGCTTGCGAAGCGACGGGTTCTCGTTCCACGCGTGCAGAAGCTCGAGCGCATCGGCGCGCGAGCGGGCGCCCATCAGCGCGCGCCAGAGGCGACGTTCCGCCGCGCCGGCGCTCGGCGACCGTTGCGCGACGGTGCGGCGACCCGCACCGGGCGCACGGGCAGGATGGGCCGCAGGAAGTCGCCGGTGAACGAGCCGGGCGTCGCGGCGATCTCCTCCGGGGTCCCGGTGGCGATGATCCTGCCGCCGGCGTCGCCGCCCGCCGGCCCGAGGTCGATGACGTAGTCCGCGGTCTTGATGACGTCGAGGTTGTGCTCGATGACGAGGACCGTGTTGCCGGCGTCGACGAGGCGCGACAGGACGGCGAGGAGTCGTGCGACGTCGTCGAAGTGCAGCCCGGTCGTGGGCTCGTCGAGGATGTAGAACGTCTTGCCCGTGGCGCGCTTCGAGAGCTCGGTCGCCAGCTTTACGCGCTGGGCCTCGCCGCCCGACAGCGTCGTGGCAGGCTGCCCGAGATGGATGTAGCCCATCCCGACGTCGGACAGCGTCTGGAGCTTGTTCCGTATCACCGGCACCGCGCTGAAGAACTCGAGCGCCTCTTCGACGGTCATCTCGAGGATCTCCGCCACGTTCTTGCCCTTGTAATGAATCTCGAGCGTCTCGCGGTTGTAGCGCTTTCCCTTGCAGACCTCGCAGGCGACGTAGACATCGGGCAGGAAGTGCATCTCGATCTGCACGATGCCGGCACCCTCGCACGCCTCGCAGCGGCCGCCCTTGACGTTGAAGCTGAAGCGGCCCGGCTTGTAGCCGCGCAGCCGAGACTCGGGCACCGCGGCGAGCAGCTCGCGCAGCGGGGCCCAGAGGCCGGTATAGGTCGCGGGGTTCGAGCGCGGCGTGCGACCGATCGGCGACTGGTCGATCTGGATCACCTTGTCGATCTGCTCGATCCCCTCGATCGCGTCGTGCGCCCCGGGCCGATCGCGCGAGCGCCAGATCTCCGCCGCCAGCGCCGGATAGAGGATCTGGGTCACCAGGCTCGACTTGCCGGATCCGCTCACGCCCGTCACCGCGATGAATCGACCGAGTGGGAAGCCGACGTCGATTTGCTTCAGGTTGTTCTCGCGCGCGCCGAGGACGGTGAGCCACTCCCCGGAGC
>DAINOY010000007.1:3581-12202 GCA_036743735.1 Chloroflexota bacterium | reverse complement strand
CGGGTGACCGACTCGCAAGGCGCCTCGAGCGGCTGGGTCGCCGCGACGCCGGCACCGGGATCGAGCGGTCGCCGCGCAGGTAGTCCGCGGTGATCGAGCGCGGGTTGCGCAGCAGCTCCTCGAGCGGGCCGGAATGGATCAGCTCGCCCCCGTGCTCCCCCGCCAATGGACCGATGTCGACGACCCAGTCGGCGGTCCGGATCGTGTCCTCGTCGTGCTCGACGACGAGGAGCGTGTTGCCGAGGTCACGCAGCCGCTCGAGCGTGGCGATGAGGCGCGCGTTGTCGCGCTGGTGGAGCCCGATCGACGGCTCGTCGAGGATGTAGAGCACGCCCATGAGCGACGAGCCGATCTGCGTCGCCAGCCGGATGCGCTGCGCCTCGCCGCCCGACAGCGTTCCCGAGTTGCGGTCGAGGGTGAGGTAATCGAGCCCGACGTCGACGAGGAAGCCGAGCCGCGCGCGGATCTCCTTCAGCACCTGGCGCGCGATCGTGTTCTCGCGCTCGTTCAGACGCTCGGGGAGCGCGGCGTACCAGGCCAGCGCATCGGTCACCGACAGCTTCGTGGTCTGGATGATGTTCCGATCCCCGACCGTGACCGCCAGCGACTCCGGCTTGAGCCGCATCCCCCCGCAGGTCGGGCACGGCTTCGTCGTCATGTAGCGCTCGATCTCGGCGCGCATCATCTCGCTGCCGGTCTCCCGGTATCGCCGCTCGAGGTTCGCGATGATGCCCTCGAAGCTCGTCTTGAACGTATGCGTGCGGCCGCTGCGCGCCTGGTAGCGCACGTCGATGCGCTGGCCGCCGTTGCCGTGCAGCAGGATCCGGCGCGCGTCGTCGGAGAGCTGTGCGACGGGGAGATCGGTCCGGAAGCCGTAATGCTCCGCGACCGCGTCGAGAATCTTGCTGAACCATGACTCGGTCGCGACCATCCGCCGCCACGGAACGATCGCCCCGTCGTCGAGGGAAAGCTTCTGGTTCGGCATGACGAGGTCGGCGTCGATCTCAAGGCGCGACCCCAGGCCGGTGCAGTCCGGACAGGCACCGTGTGGCGAGTTGAAGCTGAACGAGCGCGGTGCGGGCTCCTCGAAGGAGCCGCCGTGGACCGGACAGGCGTAGCGCTCGCTGTAGACCCGGTCCGTGCCGCTCGGGCCCTCGTCGGGGAAGTTGACGAGCACGAGACCATCCGCCAGGCGCAGCGCCGTCTCGATCGAGTCGGCCATGCGGCTCGCATCGGGTCGTGGGCCGCCCTCGTCCTCCTCCGAAGCGTGGCGCACGACGAGACGGTCGACGACGACGTCGATGCTGTGCTTGTACTTCTTGTCGAGGCTGATCTCCTCGTCCAACTCGCGCAGGTCGCCGTCAACCCTCACGCGCACGAAGCCCGCCTGCTTCGCGCCGGCCAGCACCTTCTCGTGCTCGCCCTTCCGGTCGCGCACGAGTGGCGCCATGATCATGAGCCGGGTCCCGTCCGGCAGGTCGTAGAGCCGATCGACGATCTGCTCCACCGTCTGCCGCTCGATCTCGCGACCGCAGACGGGGCAATGCATGCGCCCGATGCGCGCGAAGAGGAGGCGCAGGTAGTCATAGATCTCGGTGACCGTGCCGACGGTCGAGCGCGGGTTCTTGGACGCGCCCTTCTGGTCGATGCTGATCGCCGGCGAGAGCCCGTCGATCTGGTCGACGTCGGGCTTCTCCATCTGCCCCAGGAACTGGCGGGCATAGGCCGACAGCGACTCGACGTAGCGGCGCTGCCCTTCGGCATAGATCGTGTCGAACGCCAAGCTGGACTTGCCCGATCCGGACAGCCCGGTGACGACGATGAGCCGGTCGCGCGGCATCTCGACGTCGATCGATTTGAGGTTGTGCTCACGAGCGCCGCGGACGACGATCCGGTCTGAGGGCATCGCTCACCAGTCTAGCAGACCGATGCGAACGCCTGTTCGATTTACGCGAGCCCTGGTCGTGGGTTCGTGCTCGCTCAGCGAGCCGGATCACGCGGGATGGGGCGCTCCCGCGCCCTGCTGCTCGCGCAGCGAGCGATCTCAGCGCGGATGCCCAGCTCCGCCCAATCCCGCTCGCTGCGCGAGCAGGGCCCGATACCACTCGCCGCTGGCCTTGATCGTCCGCTGTTGCGTCGCGAAATCGACGCGCACGATGCCGAAGCGCGTGCCATACCCCATCGCCCACTCGAAGTTATCGAGGAGCGACCAGGCGAAGTAGCCGATCAGTGGCACGCCGGCCTCGAGCGCTGCCGCCGCCGCGACGATGTGCCGCTCGAGGTACTCGCGCCGTGGCTCATCGTCGATCCGACCATCGGGACCCACGACATCGTCGAACGCGGCGCCATTCTCGGTGATCGCGATCGCCGGCGGCGCGTAGCGGCCGTGGACGGCGCGCAGCACCGCTTCGAGCCCGTCCGGATCGACGTCCCAGCCGTTCGCCGTCCGCTCGCCGAGCGGGGGCAGCGCCTTGGCCTCCACGCCCCAGTCTTCGTCCGGGGGCGCGGCCACGATCCGTTCGCGGCGGTAGTAGTTGAGCGCCAGGAAGTCGATCCCAGGGGCCGTCTCGACGGCCGTGGGATCGATCCCGTCGAGCAATCCGCGCTCTTCGTACCAGGCGACGATCCCCGCCGGATAGCCGCGGCCGAAGGTCGGGCCAAGGAACCAGTCGTGCAACGCCGCGTCGTAGCGCGCCGCCGCCCGGCGGTCGTCGTCACGCTCCGACCCGGCGACCGCGTGGTTCACGTCGTGGCAGATGCCGACCCTCGCTCCCGGCGCCGCCCCGCGGATGACGGGCACCGCGGCGGCGTGCGCGAGGTGGCTGTGATGCGCGGCGCGCAGGGCGGTCGACCAGCCATGACGGCCGGGGGCGTGGCGGCCCGTGCCGTAGCCCATGAACGAGAAGGTGCGCGGCTCGTTCAGCGTGATCCAGCGCGTCACCCGGTCGCCGAGCCGCTCGGCGACGAGCCCCGCATAGTCGACAAAGCGGTCCACGATTGCGGGGTCCGTCCAGCCGCCCGCGTCCTCGAGCGTCTGCGGCAGGTCCCAGTGATAGAGGGTCACCCACGGCTCGATGCCCCGCTCGAGCAGGCCATCGACCAGGCGGTCATAGAAGTCGAGCCCGCGCGGGTTGGCCGGTCCGTGACCCATCGGCTGGACCCGTGGCCAGCCGACGCTGAAGCGATAGGCGCGGAGCCCGAGCTCGGCCATGAGCTCCAGGTCGTCGCGCCAGCGCCGGTAGTGGTCGCACGCCACGTCGCCGGTGTCGCCGCCGATCACCCGGCCGGGCGCGTGGCTGAACGTGTCCCAGATGCTTGGCGCCCGGCCATCGGCCCGAACACTGCCCTCGATCTGGTAGGCCGCGGTGGCGGCGCCCCAGGCGAAGTCGGCCGGGAAGCGTGCCGCGAGCGCCGCGAGCGCATCGGCCTCGGTGGTGGTCACTTTTCGACCCCGCCGAAGACCACGCCGCGCATGAATGCGCGCTGGGCGAGGAAGAAGACGACCACCGGCAGCGCCATGGCCAGGATGGCCGCGGCCTGGATCAGCGTCGGTTCCTGCGAGTAGAGCGCGTTGAAGCGCGCCAGACCAACGGCCAGCGGCTGGAGGTCGGGCTTGCCCTGGAGGTAGATGAGCGGCAGGAAGTACTCGTTCCAGGCCCAGAAGAAGTGGAACAGGCTGACCGCCACGATGGCGGGGATCGCCTGCGGGATGATGATCGAGCGCAGGATCCGGAACGATCCGGCACCGTCGATCATGGCTGCCTCGTCGAGCTCACGCGGGATCGTGAGGAAGTACTGCCGCAGCAGGAAGACGTTGTAGGCGTTGGAGAAGAAGTGCGGCACGATGAGCGGCAGCCACGTGCCGACCCAACCCAGCGCCAGGTACACGGCGTAGCTCGGGATGAGGGTGACCTGGAACGGGAGGATGATGGTCGCCAGCATCACGATGAAGAGGCCGTTGCGCCCGGGGAATCGGAAGCGGCTGAACCCGTAGGCCACGCAGATCGCCGACAGGACCGCGCCGAAGGTCGAGATCGCCGCGATGAGGAACGTGTTCAGGAAGAGGCGCGGGAAGTCGATTGTCTCCCACGCGGCGGCGAAGTTGCCGAGCTGGAGGTCGAGCGTCCAGTGCTGCTGGAGCGTCCGCCAGCGCCCGACCCACTCGATTGGGCCGGCGTCGGGGTTCGCGGGGTCGACGAAGATCGCGTCTTCCCGATGCGGCTCGACCAGCGCCCAACTGTGAACCTGTCCGTCCGGCGCCGGCACGTCGAAGACCGGGTACGACTCACCCTGGTACTCGAAGGTCTGCGGCGACGCGGGGTAAAGCGGCGCACCAACCGCGGTGAGCTGGCTCTGGTCCTTCACCGACGTGGCGAGCATGTAGGCCAGCGGCATGAGGAACGCGCTGACCACGGTCACCGCCAGCAGCGTCACACCCGCAGCTGCGGTGAAGCGGCGTGTCTGGCGCCTCAGCGGCGAGGCCTTGCTCCGCGGCAGACGGATCGGCCGCGCCAGGGCACTCATCGGCTGCCCCCCTCATAGACCCACGATCCGGCGGTCCGGAAGAGCAGGATCGTGAGCCCCAGCACGATGACGAAGAGGAGCCACGCCAGCGCCGAGGCGTAGCCCATGTGGAAGAAGCCGAACGCCTCGCGGTACAGGTTGAGATTGAAGAACAGCGTCGCGCGATCCGGGTCGCCTCGCCCGTTGCTGATCACGTAGGCCTGCGTGAAGTACTGGAACGTGGCGATGAGGGCGATGATCAGGTTGTAGAAGAGCACCGGCGAGATGAGCGGCAGGGTGACGTTGCGGAAGCTGCCCCAGCGGCCGGCGCCGTCGACCCGTGCGGCGTCGTAGAGCTCGCTCGGGACGCTCTGGAGCCCGGCGATGAAGATGAGCATCATGTTGCCGATGCCCCACAGGCCCATGAGCGCCAGCGCCGGGCCGACCCAGACCGGGCTCTGGAGCCAGTTCGGGCCGGGGATGCCGACCGCCTCGAGCGCGAGGTTGAGCCAGCCATTGTTCGCGTGCAGGACGCCGATCCAGACCACGGTGCTGGCCACGATCGGGATCTGCATCGGCATGTAGAAGAGCGTGCGGAAGACGTTGCGCCCGGCTAGAAGCCGGTTGTTGACGAGCATGGCCACGCCGAGCGCGAAGCCCAGCGTGAGCGGCACGACCAGCAGGGCGAAGCGCACGGTGACCCAAAGCGACTCGAGCAGGACCGGATCGCTCGCCATCCGGACGTAGTTGCTCAGACCGATGAAGTGGATCTCGTCGGGCCGCCGCGGGTCGAAGTCGGTGAGTGACAGGACGAGCGACGCGACCATCGGCAGCGCGGAGAAGAGCACGAAACCGATGACGAAGGGGGCGACGTACGCGAAGCCTGACCACGACTCTCGCGAGCCGAGCGAGCGTCGCCACCCGCCGCCGCGCGGAGGCGCGACCGCAGTCATCGGGCTCGTGCTGGATCCGGAGGTGAGTGCCATCGCGACCTCAGTCCGCGGCAGCGCGCCGCGCTCGACGACGGTACCGATGAATCGGCCGTCGGGGGCGGCGAATCCGCCACCCCCGACGGGAGGGAGGGAGAGGCTCGATCCTCAGCCGGCCTCGTCGAAGATGCCCTGGAGCAGCTCGACGTGGCTGTCCAGCTCGGCATCGATGTCGAGGTCCGGCGTCGTCCAGAGTCGGGAGCCGAGGTCCTTGTTCGCCGAGTCAGCCTCCGGGAAGTTCGGCATGAACGCCTCGTGGCTCGGGTTATCGGGGTAGCCAAGCATGAGCGAGGAGACGTTCCAGTCGATCTCCAGCGGGGCGAACTGCTCGTCGAGCCCGGCGAAGAACGCCTCGCGCTGGCTCTCGACCGCGGGCATGGCGCCCCAGGTCGTGATCAGCTCGGGCGACGCCGCCAGGTAGCTGAGCGCCGCAAAGGCCTCGTCCGGGTGCTCGGTCGTCGACATGATCCCGATCGTGTCGGCGTGGAGCTTCGAGGTGATGGTGCCGTCCGGTCCGGTCGGCAGCACGGCGATGTCCCAATCGGTGACCGCCGGGTCGCCTTCAGCCGGATAGACGCAGCACGTGTACCACTGGTGGACGACGTCCATGGCGATCAGGCCGGACTGGAACGTGTTCCCATCGGCCATCCCCTGCACCGCCGTCTGGTTCGGGATGAAGTGATCGGTCCAGATCCCGTCGTAGAAGAACTGGAGGCCCTGCCGCCAATTGTCGGGCCACTGGGCCGTCGTCCCGTCATCGGCCACGGCTGACCCTGAACCGCCGAAGATCGTCGACCAGGCGCGCGCGTCGTTCTCGGTGAACTGGGCGTCGAGCCCGTATTGGACGACGTTCTCCGGGTCGAAGTCGGGGCTCGTGGCGTCGTTGCCGTCCGCGTCGACGGTGAGCTTCATGGCGAGGTCGCGGACCGTCTCCCAGGTCCAGTCCTGCCCCTCGTACTGCTCGCCGACGTCATGCGGCGGATACGCGAGCTCCGCCTCGTCGAAGAGCGTCTTGTTGTAGTAGATGAACGACGAGTAGACCGCCATCGGGATCCCGAGCTGCTTGCCGTCGACGTTGTAGACGTCGATCAGCGACTGGTCGATCTCGGACAGGTCGACCCCGGAGCTCTCGATGTACGGGCCGATGTCGAGCAGCTGATCGCCGAACGACTGCAGGCCGCGGATGCCGATCGGACCGATGATGTCCGGCGCGTCCCCGGCGGCGATTCGCGTCGCCAGCGTGTCGGACGCCTCGGTGTTGTCGACGACGGTCAGCGTCAGGTGCACGTCGGGGTTCGCGGCGTTGAAGGCCTCGACCACGGCCTCCTCGGCGGGAATCTGCTCCTCGTTCTCGCCGGTCCCCAGTCCGACGTACCACTCGATCTCGACCGCCTCGGCGGCCGGCTCAGACGCGGGCGGCGCCTCGCTCTCGCTCGTTGCCGGCTGCGACTCGGCCGCGGGTGTCGCGCCGCAGGCCGCCAGGACGAGCCCGAGCGCGACCGCGGCGGCCCCTGGCCGCCAGCCGGTGGATGTGCGTCGATGCATGACCCTCCTCCTGAACAGGAACGTGTGGATGCGGAACGTTCTTGGTCGGACGCGAACGGCGGTAGTCAGCCATCGCGCCTCGCTGTGCGGTCGAGGTTCGGCTCGCTCGATCGACGGACGACGAGCTGGGTGTCGAGGATGACGTGGCGTGGCGGATCGGCCGGATTGCGGATCGTGTGCATGAGCAGCCGGGCCATCTCGCGACCCATCTCCTCGATCGGCTGACGCACGCTCGACATCGGCGGATTCGACCCCGCCGCCAGCGGGGAGTCGTCGAAGCCGACGACGGCGACGTCGTCCGGCACGCGGCGCCCGGCGGAGGCGAGGGCCGCGAGCACACCCACGGCCATGAGGTCCGACGCCGCGAAGACCGCGTCGATCTCCGGTGCGCGCTGGAGCAGACGCTCGGCCGCCAGGCGACCGCCTTCGAGCGTGAAGTCGGCGATCTCGACGAGCTGATCGTCGGCATCGGCTCCCGCGCGCATCGTCTCGCGGTAGCCGAGCAGCCGGTCGACGCCGGCGGGCATGTCCTGGGGTCCGGCGACCGTCGCCACCCGTCGCCGCCCGGCCTCGAGCAGGTGCGCCACCGCCGAGCCCGCGCCGTGGCGGTTGTCGACGTCGACATAGGTGACGCCGCCGAGGACCGGCCGCCCACCGACGACGACGGGGATGTTTCGACGCTGGAGGTCGCGCGGCAGTGGATCGGAGCCGTGCAGGGAGATGAGGATGACGCCGTCGGTGTGCCCCGCGCCGAGGTAGCGTTCCACCCGCCGCTCGTCGGCACGCGCCTCGGGCATGAGGAGGACGAGCTGCGTCTCCTCCTCGGCCAGCGCGTCGCTGATGCCGCGCAGGACGCGCGGGAAGAAGGGATCGCCGAAGAGCTGGGAGGCCGGCTCCGGGATGACGACCGCGACCGAGTCGCTGCGCCGCGTGACCAGGCTGCGCGCGGCCCGGTTCGGCACGTAGCCGAGCTCCCGGATCGCCGTCTCGACCGCAGTGCGAGCCGCTTCACGGACGCGCCGGTCGCCATTCACGACGCGAGACGCGGTCGCGCGGGAGACCCGCGCGGCGCTGGCGACCTCCTCGAGCGTGGCGCGTCCGTCCTGCGGACTTGTCACGCCGTTCCGCCCCGTGGTGAGAGCGCTCTCACGATCATGGAGGCAGTGTACAGGCGGTTGTCAAGAGAGCGCTCTCAGAGGGATGGCAATGCGCGGTAGCGCTGCTCGCTCAGCGAACTCTGCTCGGTTAACGAGCCAGACTCAGCGATTAGCTACGTACGCGCGTATCACCGTTCGCTCAACGAGCCGAATGGCGCAGGAGGCTGGGCTCCGGTGAGAGGCCGCTCGCTCAGCGAGCCAGGCTCAGCGGTAAGGCCCGTTCCCGCGTACCGCCGCTCGCTCAGCGAGCCAAGCCCAGCGGGAAACCGTGTCCCCGTGAACTGGCGCTCGCCCAGCGAGCCAGGCTCAGCGGTCAGCCCCGTTCCACCGTACCGCCGCTCGCTCAGTGTACCGCCGCTCGCTCAGCGAGCAGCCAGATGGCGGGGCTAGCGCAGGTACCCGTCGTAATCGGTGACGACGAACACAT
>DAINOY010000007.1:0-3481 GCA_036743735.1 Chloroflexota bacterium | reverse complement strand
GCCAGATGGCGGGGCTAGCGCAGGTACCCGTCGTAATCGGTGACGACGAACACATCCCGGCACCGCTGCTGCTCGTCCGGTGGACACTCCCCCGCCGCGGGGTCGTCGAAGCGCCCCACGAAGACGAGCTGCTGGAGCCGGAGGTTCGGGCCGCTCGGCTGGGCGCGAGACGGGAAGACGGCGTTCGTTGGCGCGGCGATCCGCAGCCCATGCTCCTCAAGCTCGGCCTGGCTCACGTCACGCGGGGGCTGAGCCGGCATGAGGACGCGCAGCGGACAGTCGCGTGCGAGCCATGCCGCGTCACCGGCAGCGGCGCCATCGTCGCCGCTGCAATCGGCCGCCAGCTCGGCGTACCAGCCAACGATCTGGAGCTCCTGCGTGCCGAAGCGATCCGCCGGGGAGCCGCCCTCGAGGACCTCGGCCACCGTCCGCCGGTCGAGCTCCGCCCGCGGCCCGCCCAGGCTGCCGACCAGCATCAGGAGCCCGATGAACAGCCCAAGGCCGACGAGGACGAGCAGCCCGATGCGCAGTTGGGGTCTCACGGCGCGCCAGCCGGATCAGCGGCGATCTCGCTCCAGCGCTCGGCGAGGAGCGCGATCGCCCGACGCCACAGCTCGACGTGTGGCTCTGCATTCAACCAGGTGGAGGCACCTGAGGGATGCGGCAGACAGATGACCGATGCCGACGGCGCCGCCTTCCAGCGCACGTCGCGGCCGACGATCTCGTCGAGCTTCACGCGCGGGCCGAAGGCGAAGCGATGGGCGGTACCACCCACCAGGAGGACGAGGCTCGGGTCCACGAGCCGCAGCTCCTCGAGCAGGAACGGCGTCCAGCGCCCGATCTCCGTGCGGGATGGCGGCCGGTCGACCGACGCGCCGGGGTCCCGGCCGGGATAGCACTTGCCGATGCTCGTCACGTACCAGCGCTCGCGGAAGTCGGAGATGCCGATGTCGGCGAGCTCCAGCCACCCCACGAGGCGCTTGCCGGCGTCCCAGGCGAACGGCACGCCGACCTCGATCTCACGCCAGCCAGGCGCCTGGCCGATGAGCATGGCGCGCTCGCTGCCGTCGCCGGAGAGCACGGGCGCCTGTCCCCCATCACACAGCGGCATCGCGTCCTGGAGCGCTCGCAGCTCCGTGCCCGGCGGCGCACGGCGCGGCGCGGGGACGATCCACTCACCGCGGAATCGCGCGCGCTTCGGGACGCTGTCGCCCAGGGGTGAGGACGCGCTCAGGACGCATCCTCTCCGCGCAGCCGTGCCGCGGCATGGAGGTCGTCCGCGATCGCGAGGCGCAGGATACGGCGCACGCCATCGGCCGATGAGCCGGCGGCTTCGAGCGCATCGGTCAGCGCGTCACGAGCGACGTAGACCCGATCGATCTCGCTGCCGTCCATGGGGCCGGGATCGCGCCCCAGCTCGCGCACGAACGTGGCGTCCTGCTCGGCGATCACCGCGAGGGGCAGGCCGGTCGTCTCGTCGGCGCCGTGCTCGTCCATGGCCGTGGCCAGCTCCTCGCGGGCCAGCTCGAGCCAGCGCAGCCAGCGGACGAACTCCTCGTCACTCGGCGGCAGCTCGTCGAGCGAGAATGCCGCGCGGCGAACCAGCCCGTCGTGGTTGGTCGCCGCCGCGCGTTCGACCTCGTACCAGTTGTCACCAAGGATCTGCGGCGCATCCTCCCCCTGCGCGCGGAGCCACGAGCCGAAGCGCGAGGCACGCAGCGGGATGCCGGCCACCGCATCGGCATCGGTTGCGGCGAAGGTGGCGCAGCCGGGCAGCTCGGCGGCGTACGCCGCCACACCATCGGCGCCGTCCCAGCCGATCTCGACGAAGACCGCGTGGGGCATGGTCCCGGCCATCTAGCCCGTCCGTCGCCGTGGCGGCCGGCGGCGCGAGCCGGCGGCGATGACGTTCGGCTTCGCGGCCGTGCTGAAGACGGAGCCGCGGTCACGCCGGCGGCCGTTGCCATCGGCCTCCGCGGCAGCCGCGTAGACCTCGGCCGGGATGCTGCCGGGCGCGGCGGCAAGCTCCTCGCGCAGGCGGCGCAGCTGGAGGATCTCGTCGCGCAGCGCGGCCGCGCGCTCGAACTCCAGGTTTCGGGCGGCCTCCTTCATCTGCGCCTCGAGCCGCCCGACCATAGCGGCGAGCTCCTCCGGGGCCTTGCCGCTCACTTCGAGCTCCGCGCGCTCTTCCGCCACGCGGCGAAGGCCCTGCTCGATCTCTCGGATCGCCTTCGTGATCGTTTCGGGGACGATGCCATGCTCGGCGTTGTAGGCGAGCTGCTTCGCACGGCGACGGTCCGTCTCGTCGATCGCCGCCTTCATCGAGTCGGTCACCCGATCGGCGTACATGATCACGCGCCCGCCGACGTTCCTCGCGGCGCGGCCGATCACCTGGATCAGCGATCCGCCGGAGCGCAGGAAGCCCTCCTTGTCGGCGTCGAGGATGGCCACGAGGGTCACCTCGGGCAGGTCGAGGCCCTCACGCAGCAGGTTGATCCCGACGAGGACGTCGTAGACCCCGAGCCGCAGGTCGCGCAGGATCTCGACGCGCTCGAGCGTGTCGACCTCGCTGTGCAGCCACTGGACCTTGATGCCCAGCTCCCCGAGGTAGTCGGCCAGGTCCTCGGCCATCTTCTTGGTGAGCGTCGTGACCAGGGCGCGCTCGCCGCGATCGATCGTCGCCCGGATCTCGGCGATCAGGTCGTCGATCTGCCCCGCGGTCGGCCGCACGGTGATCTGCGGATCCACGACCCCGGTCGGCCGGATGAACTGCTCGGCGACCCGCTCGGCGCGCTCGGTCTCGTACGGGCCGGGCGTGGCGCTCATGTAGACCACCTGGTTCATGTGATCCTCGAACTCCTCGAAGGTGAGGGGCCGGTTGTCGAGCGCAGACGGCAGCCGGAAGCCGAAGTCGACGAGGATCTCCTTGCGGGTCCGGTCGTTCTTGTACATGCCGTGCACCTGCGGGATCGTGATGTGGCTCTCGTCGACGACGAGCAGGTAGTCGGTCGGGAAGTAGTCGATGAGGGTCCACGGCCGGCTCCCCTCCTCGCGGCGGGCCAGGTGCCGAGAGTAGTTCTCGATCCCGGAGCAGAAGCCCACCTCTCGCATCATCTCGAGGTCGAACTCGGTGCGCTGGCGCAGCCGGGCTGCCTCGAGTTCGCGGCCCTCGACGGCAAGCTGGCGCGTCCGCTCCTCCATCTCGGCCTCGATGTCCTCGATCGCGGCGAGAAGCTTGTCGCGCGGCGTGACGTAGTGGGTCGCCGGGTAGAAGTTCACCTCGCGACGCTCGGCCTGCACCTCTCCCGTGAGCGCGTCGACCTCGATGATCCGCTCGACCTCGTCGCCGAAGAACTCGACGCGGGTGATGTACTCGCCGTGCGGCGGCTGAACCTCCAGCACGTCCCCGCGCACGCGGAAGCGGGCGCGCGCGAGGGCCGCGTCGTTGCGCTGGTACTGGAGGTCGACGAGGTGGCGCAGC
>DAINOY010000006.1:15460-17547 GCA_036743735.1 Chloroflexota bacterium | reverse complement strand
CGCGGTTCAGCAGGCCGGCGACCATGCCCGGACCGGCCGGCTGAGAGGCCCCGGCGGCGGCGGTCCCGGCTCCCGCAGTCGTCTCGTGGTAGCCGGGCCAGGCCCGTCGCCAGGCATCGGGGACGTGGATGCCGGCCACGAAGACGAAGGAGCCGGTGGAGAACACGACGAAGACGAGGAGCACCGTGCCCGCCCACTCGTACGCGCCGGTCTCGGCGTAGCTGGCGAACCAGTAGATGGCGCCGATGACGATCGAGTAGACCGCGGTGCGAAGGAAGAAGCGGAGCTCCTCAGCCATCGGGATCCTCCGTTGGCGGGCCGTCGCCGCAACCACGCCGCCGGCGGGTTCGCTCCTCGCGTGCTTGCCGCTCAGCGGCGGGCGGCACCTCCGACGCGGCATCGACCTGGCTGGCTGTCGCGGCGGGATCGGCGGCACCCGCGGCACCCGCGGCACCCGCGGCAGCCGCGGCGGCGGCGGCGACACGGGCGTCGAAGACCGGCCGCTCAGAGCGGATCGGCGGCAGGCTGCGGAAGTTGTGATGCGGTGGCGGGGAGCTGGTCGCCCACTCGAGGGAATACCCGCCCCACGGATCGTCGGTAGCGCGGCGCCCGTAGCCCATGACCACCGAGCCCACGACGTTGACCACGAACACGGCCACCGACGCGGCGATGAGCAGCGAGCTCGCGCTGACAAGGACGTTGAGCGGCTGCCAGCCGGTCTCCGCGGCGTAGTCGGCGATGCGTCGCGGCATGCCGTCGAGCCCGAGCTGATGCATCGGGAAGAAGGTCAGGTTCATCCCGATGAACATCAGCCAGAAGTGCACGACGCCCCAGCGCTCGGACAGCATCCGGCCGGTCATCTTCGGGATCCAGAAGTAGAAGCCGGCAAAGGCGGCGAAGACCGAGCCGCCGAACATGACGTAATGCATGTGCGCCACGACAAAGTAGGTGTCGTGGGTGGCGTAGTCGATCGGCACGGCGGCCAGGAATGGCCCGGTGATGCCGCCGATCAGGAACAGCAGCAGGAAGCCGATGGTGAAGAGCATCGGCGTCGGGAACCAGATCCTGCCGCGCCACATCGTCGCGATCCAGGTGAAGAACTTCACACCGGTGGGGATCGCGATGCCCATCGAGGTGATCGCGAAGAACAGGTTGCTGACGACGCCGGTCGTGAACATGTGGTGCGCCCAGACGCTGAAGGACAGGACGCCGATGAGCAGCGTGGCGAACACGATGGCGCGGTACCCGAAGAGCGGCTTGCGCGAGAAGACCGGGATGATCTCGGTGACGATCCCGAAGAAGGGCAGGATGAGGATGTACACCTCTGGATGCCCGAAGAACCAGAAGAGGTGCTGCCACAGGATCGCGCTGCCGCCCTGCCCGGGATCGAAGAAGCCCGCCCCCAGGGTGCGGTCGATGAAGAGCATGACCAGCGCGGCGGTCAGCACCGGGAAGGTGAGCATGATGAGCAGGCTCGTGACGAGCATGTTCCAGGTGAAGATCGGCAGCCGGAACATCGTCATGCCCGGCGCGCGCATCGCGAAGACCGTGGCGAAGAAGTTGACCGCGCCCAGGATCCCCGAGGTCCCGGTCATCACCAGGCCCATGATCCAGAGGCTCGGCCCGGCGCCCGGCGAGTACGTGGCCTCGGAGAGCGGCGCATAGCCGGTCCAGCCGAACGCGGCCGCCCCCGAGGTGGTGAGGAATCCGGAGTAGGCCACCAGCGCGCCGGCAGTGAAGAGCCAGTACGTGAATGCGTTCAGCCGCGGAAACGCGACGTCCGGTGCGCCGATCTGCAGCGGGATGAAGTAGTTGCCGAGACCGATCGCCACCGGGGCCGCGAAGAAGAAGACCATCCCGGTGCCGTGCATCGTGAAGAGCTGGTTGTAGGTCGATCGATCGACGACCTGGAGGCCCGGCGCAAGCAGCTCGGCGCGGATGAGGAGCGCGAGGATCCCCGACAGCACGAAGAAGCCGATCGCGGTGACGATGTAGAGGATCCCGATGACCTTGTGGTCGGTGGTGGTGACGACCGACACGATCCCGCCGCGCGCCCCGCGTCGGGCCGCCGGCACGGCACCGCCCGG
>DAINOY010000006.1:0-15360 GCA_036743735.1 Chloroflexota bacterium | reverse complement strand
GTCACTGCGCCGGCTCCTGGTTCGCGAGCCAGGCGTCGAACTCCTGGCCCGAGACGGCGCGAATCGAGAAGACCATCTGGTCGTGGAGCAGGCCGCAGAACTCAGCGCACTGGCCCGTGTAGGTCGCCGGCTCCTGGATCGTCAGGTCGACGCGGTTCTCGATCCCGGGGATGACGTCGCGCTTGAAGAGGAACTGCGGCACGAAGAAGGAGTGGATGACGTCGGGCGAATCGAGGAGGAAGGTGAGCGGCCGGTCGACCGGCAGCACGACGATCGGCGGCTCGTCGGGCGTACCGGTGATCACCACGCCGGCTTCCTCGTAGTCGAATTGCCACTGCCACTGGAACCCGGTGACGCGCACGACGAGGGACTCACCCTCGTTCGCGCGCGCGTCGACCCGGTTGAGCACGCCGGCGGTGAGGAAGAAGAGGATGATCACCAGGATCGTCGGCAGCGCCCACCAGATCAGCTCGAGCCGGACGTTCGCGTGGGTCTGCGGCGGCAGATCAGCGTCCTGCGGTGCGCGGTAGCGAACGATGCTCCAGCCGATCAGGCCGGCCACGATGACGAAGATCACCGCACCCACGACGAGGAACAGGTCGTAGAGGCGCTTCACGCCGTCCCCTTCCACCGTCGCGGCCGCAGGTGCGCAGCCAGCGAGGAGGACGGCAACGCCGACGATCAGCGCGCTCGGCATCAGCCGACGAGCTCGCCTGATGCGGGGCCGGGCAGCGCCGCCGGCCCAGGCCATGAGCATCGCGCGTCCGACACCGGCAAGCCCGCGACCGCGCGATTGCCGAGCCGGCGGAAGGGGAGTCATCGTCGCCCCAATCCTAGTCCCTCGCGGCCAACCGCCATACCATGGTGCCCATGACCGACACCTCGACGACACGCGGCGACGACCCGGCGGCCAGCGCGGCGAAGCGGAGCGCCATCAGCGCCGTGGCGCACTACGACCGGACCACGGCGCTCATCGTCGTCGACGTCCAGAACGACTTCGCCGATCCCGCCGGCAGCCTGGCGGTGCGAGGCGGGCTCGAGGTGATCGCGCGCATCAACGACGAGGTGGCACTCGCCATCGCCGGCGACGCCGTCGTTGCGGCCACCCAGGACTGGCACCCGATCTCGACCCCGCACTTCGTGACCGATGGCGGCCCGTGGCCGGTGCACTGCGTCGCCGACACCTGGGGATCGGCGCTCCACCCGGACCTCGAGCTGCCGTCCGACACGCTCCGCATCCGAAAAGGCCAGCACGGCGAGGATGGCTACTCGGGCTTCACGATGCGCGACCCGACCAGCGGCGAGGTTCGCCCGACGGAGCTCGACGCCCGCCTGCGCGAGCGGGGCATCGGGCGCGTGAGGATCTGCGGGCTGGCGACCGACTACTGCGTGCGAGCGACGGCGCTCGACGCCGTCCGTCTCGGCTACGCCACCTCGCTCCTGACCTCGGGCATCGCGGCGGTGAACCTCCAGCCCGATGACGGCGAGCGGGCGATCGTCGAGATGGCCGAGGCGGGCGTCATCCTGGCCTGACGGCCACGAGCGCGGGTCGTGCGGCGGGCGGGTCGGTCAGCGGCCACGACGCCAGCTTACGGTGGCCAGTGCGCCTCCGCCCAGGACGGCCAGCGCGCCGAGGACGATCCACGCCACGTCCCCGGTCATGAACGACTTCGGCGCGAAGGGAACGTTGAACCCCTGGAGGATCCAGACGAGGCCGGCGGCCACGAGCAGGAGACCGACGATCAGCCAGGTCGTGCGCATCCGATTGTGAGCATAGCGCTCGGGGTTGCGTTTGCGCACGTGCCACGTATACTCGCGCGAGTCGGACCGCTCCGACCTCGCCAAAGTAGTGCCTTCTCCCTCCCCTGTTAAGAACGTTCAACCGGTCGGATCACGGGGCAGCGGTGTAAGACCCGTGATCGGCGTTGAACGGTAGCGCGCATCCCGGCGTGGTTACACTTCTCATGGGAGGGTCCTTCGTGACCTACACCGATAAGGTGCTCACCTGTTCGGACTGCGGGATCGACTTCGTCTTTTCCGCGTCGGAGCAGGCCTTCTTCGCGGAGAAGGGATTCGCATCGGCCCCGAAGCGCTGTGCTTCGTGCCGAGCCCAGCGCCGGGCATCCGGTGGCGGCGGATCGAGCTATGGCAATGGCGGTGGCGGTGGCTACAGCTCCGGCGGCGGGTACGGCGCCGGTGGTGGTGGCTACAGCCGCGGGCCGCGCGAGATGTTCGACGCGACCTGTGCCCGCTGTGGGAACGAGACGCAGGTCCCGTTCCGTCCGACCGGCGCGCGACCGGTCTACTGCTCCGACTGCTTCCGGCTCGTTCGGGGTTAGTCAGCAGCGCGGCGTCATGACCTGACGCCGCATCGCACCACTGACGACGGCGCTCCCGCCTGCGGGGGCGCCGTTTCGTTTTGCCCGGCTGCGCGGTTCAGCGCGCCGGGCGCAGGGGGCCGAACCGGGCGCTTGGCCGGTTGGACCCTACAATGGGGATCGGCATCGATGTTGCGGAGCACCCACCTTGTGATGAACGACCCCCAGGAGTGGCGCGAGCTCGGCCAGCAGCTGCGCGTCGACTCGATCCGATCCAGCGCCGCCGCTGGCTCTGGCCACCCAACCTCCTCCATGTCAGCCGCCGACCTCATGGCCGTGCTGATGACGAAGTACCTGCACTACGACTTCAGCGCGCCCGGGAACCCGCACAACGACCACCTGATCTTCAGCAAGGGTCATGCGTCGCCGCTCCTCTACGCGATGTACAAGGCCGCTGGCGCCATCTCCGACGAGGAGATGCTCACCTTCCGCCAGCTCGGCTCCCGAATCGAGGGTCATCCGACCCCGGTCCTCCCCTGGGTCGACGTTGCGACCGGCTCGCTCGGGCAGGGCCTGCCGATCAGCGTTGGCGTCGCGCTGGCCGGGAAGCGGCTCGACCAGCTCCCGTACCGCGTCTGGTGCCTCACCGGCGACTCGGAGCTGGCCGAGGGCTCGATGTGGGAGGCCTTCGAACACGCGGCATGGGCAGAGCTCGACAACCTCACCGCCATCCTCGACATCAACCGGCTTGGCCAGACGCGCGAGACGATGCACGGCTGGAACCTCGACAGCTATGCCCGCCGGCTCGAGGCCTTCGGCTGGAGGACGATCGAGATCGACGGCCACGATGTCGAGGCGATCGACCAGGCGATCGGCGAGGCGGTGGCCACGACCGGCCAGCCGACGGCCGTCATCGCGCGCACCGAGAAGGGACACGGCGTCAAGGCGGTCGCGAACCAGAACGGCAAGCATGGCAAGCCGCTCGAGGATCCCGATGCGGCGATCGCGGAGCTCGGTGGCATTCGCAACATCAGCGTCCAGGTCCCCCGGCCGCAGACGGATGGCGACCCGCATCACTTCGAGGAGGGTCGCCTGGAGCTGCCGCGCTACGAGCTGGGCTCGAAGGAAGCGACACGCAAGGCCTACGGCGATGCGCTCGCCGCCCTCGGCACCGCGCGCGGCGACGTCGTGGCGCTCGACGGCGAGGTGAGCAACTCGACCTACTCGGAGATCTTCGCCAAGGCGCATCCGGAGCGCTACTTCGAGATGTTCATCGCCGAGCAGCAGATGGCAGCGGCCGCCGTCGGGATCAGCGTCCGCGGCTGGAAGCCATACGCCAGCACGTTCGCCGCGTTCTGGAGCCGTGCCTACGACTTCGTGCGCATGGCGGCCATCAGCCGGGCCAACATCAAGCTCGTCGGCTCGCACGCCGGGGTCAGCATCGGCGAGGACGGGCCGTCGCAGATGGCGCTCGAGGACATCGCCTCGCTGCGCGCCGTGTACGGCAGCACGGTCCTCTACCCGAGCGACGCGAACCAGGCGGCGCAGCTCGTGGCCGCCATGGCGGACCGGGAGGGGATCGTCTTCCTGCGCACGACGCGCGAGAAGCTGCCGGTCATCTACTCGCCCGACGAGCGCTTCGAGATCGGCGGCAGCCGGGTCGTCCGGCACAGTGACGACGACGCGCTCAGCATCGTGGCCGCGGGCATCACCCTGCACGAGGCGCTGAAGGCGGCCGAGACCCTGGCCGCAGAGGGCATCAACGCCCGCGTGATCGACCTCTACAGCGTGAAACCGATCGACGCCGAGACGCTGAAGGCGGCGGCACACGAGACGAACGGACCGATCATCACCGTCGAGGACCACTGGCCGGAGGGCGGTATCGGCGATGCCGTACTCGACGCCTTCGCCGACGACGGGGCTCGGCCACGCGTCATCAAGCTCGCCGTGCGGATCATGCCCGGCTCGGCGACGCCCGCCGAGCAGCTGGCCCAGGCGGGGATCGACGCGGAACACATTGCGGACGCTGCGCGCAGCGCCATCGGTCCAGCCGGCGAGCTCGCCGGCGCCGGAGGCGCGACCGGCCGCGTATCCAAGTGACGGAGAAACCATGAACACCCTGCATCGGCTCCACGAGGAGCAGGACCAGAGCCCCTGGATCGACTTCATCGATCGCGCGCTCATCACCGACGGCAAGCTCGAGCAGCTCGTCGACGACGGCATCCGCGGCCTGACCAGCAACCCGACGATCTTCGCCAAGGCCGTCGCCAGCGGGCAGTACGACCAGCTGATCCGCGAGACCCACGAGCGCGGCGCCTCGGCCATGGACATCTACGAGGAGATCGCCGTCGCCGACGTCGGCGATGCGGCAGACATCCTGCGCCGCGTCTACGACGCCTCCGGCGGGACCGATGGCTTCGCCTCGATCGAGGTCGAGCCGCACCTCGCCGCCGACACCGACGGGACGGTCGAGCGTGCCCGGCACCTGTGGACCCGGCTCTCGCGTCCGAACGTGTTCATCAAGATCCCCGCGACACCGGAGGGCGTCCCGGCCATCGAGCGCGTCATCGCCGAGGGCATCAACGTCAACGTCACGCTGATGTTCAGCGTGGACGTGTACCGCGAGGTCGCGAGGGCGTATCTCGAGGGCCTGCGCCAGCGCAAGGCACGCGGTGAGAGCGTCGACGTCGCCTCGGTCGCAAGCTTCTTCGTCAGCCGCGTCGACACGAAGGTCGACCCGAAGCTCGAGGCGCTCGGCACCCGATCGGCGCTCAATGCGCGCGGCAAGGCTGCGATCGCGAACGCGAAGCTCGCCTACGAGGCGTACCGCGAGATCTTCGAGGGCGGCGAGTTCGACGACCTGCGGCAGGCGGGAGCCCGCGTGCAGCGCTGCCTGTGGGCCAGCACCAGCACGAAGAACCCCGAGTACCGCGACGTGCTTTACGTCGAGGAGCTGATCGGCCCGCAGACGGTCGACACGATGCCGATCGAGACGATCAACGCCTTCCTGGACCATGGCCGCGTGCAGCGCACGCTTGACAAGGGCGTCGACGAGGCTCGCAACGCGATCCGTGCCGTCGAGGCCGAGGGGATCACGATGCAGCAGGTCACCGATGAGCTGATCGTCGAGGGCGTCGCCTCGTTCGGGAAGTCGTTCGACGATCTCCTCGAAACGATCGAGCAGGAGCGCAAGGCGGTGGCGACCGCATGACCGCCGGCGCGGTGGGGGACGCGGTCGCCGCCCGGCTCGCGGAGTGGGAGCGGGAAAGGGTCGCCGAGCGGCTGTGGCAGCGCGACGTCTCGCTCTGGTCGTCGTCCGGTGCCAAGCCGGATGACCTGGGCGACCGGCTGGGCTGGCTCGACCTGCCATCCACCATGGGCGCCCACGTGGACGAGCTCATCGCGCTGGCCGAGGAGGCATGGGCCGATGGCTATCGCCAGGCCGCCGTCCTCGGCATGGGTGGCTCGAGCCTCGCGCCCGAGCTCTTCGGCGGCCTCGCGGCGGCGGGCCTCGCCCTGCGAGCGACCGATGCGCGCCTGCCGGTCCGCGTTCTCGACTCGACGCATCCCGACGCCGTGCGAGCCTTCGGCGAGTGGGCCTCGAGCGCGCGGACGCTCTTCCTCGTCAGCAGCAAGTCGGGGACGACGACCGAACCACTCGCGTACCACGCCGCGATGGCGGAGCAGGCGTCGGGGAGCGACTTCATCGCGATCACCGATCCGGGGACGCCGCTCGCGGATCTCGCCCGCGACCAGGGGTTCCGATCCGTCATCCAGGCGCCCGCCGACGTGGGCGGGCGCTACTCGGCGCTCACCGTCTTCGGCCTGGCGCCGGCTGCGCTGGCCGGGATCGACGTCAGCGGGCTGCTTGACCGTGCCGCGGCGATGGCGGAGCGCTGTCGCCGTCCGGGGGCGGACAACCCGGGCCTGCGGCTGGGGGCCGTGATCGGCGAGGCAGTGCGGAATGGCCGCGACAAGCTCACGTTCCTCCTGCCGCGCGAGCTGGCGGGCTTCGGCGACTGGGTCGAGCAGCTCCTCGCCGAGAGCACCGGCAAGCAGGGCACCGGGATCGTCCCGATCGTTCGCGAACCGCTCGGCGACCCGTCCGCCTACGGGCGCGATCGCGCCTTCGTGGCGATCAGCCTGCCGGGTGGATCAGGAGCCCAGGTCAGCCGTCTGGCGGCACAGCTCGAGGAGCAGGGCCAGCCGGTCGAGCGGATCGACATCGGCGATCCCCTCGAGATCGGTGGCGAGTTCGTGCGCTGGGAGGTCGCCACGGCGACGGCCGGGATGCTGCTGGGCATCGACCCGTTCGATCAGCCGAACGTCCAGGAGAGCAAGGACGCCACGAAGTCGCTGCTGGAGACCTACGCCCGCGATGGTGCGCTGCCTCAGCAGATGCCGCTCGTGGCGGAGCAGGGGATGGCAGCCTTCGGCGACGCGGAGGTGCTCGGCGACGTCCCGCCGACCGTGGCCTCCGCCGTGCGACGGCTGCTCGAGATCAGCGATGCCGGCGACTACTTCGCGATCCTCGCCTACCTGCCCATGGAGCCATCGACGATCGCCCGCCTCGAGGCGCTGCGGGCCAGGGTCCGTGACGCGCTCGGTTTGGCGACGACGCTCGGCTTCGGGCCGCGCTTCCTGCATTCGACCGGGCAGCTGCACAAGGGCGGGCCCGAGAGTGGGGTCTTTCTGCAGCTCACCGCCGATCCGCGCCGCGACCTCCCGATCCCGGGCTGGAACGAGACGTTCGCCACGTTGATCGCCGCGCAGGCGCAGGGCGACCTCGCCTCACTCGCGAAGCGCCGCCGACGCGCGCTGCGCGTGCACCTGGGCGAGGTCGACGCGGGGCTCGACCGGCTCGCGACGCTGGTCGACGAGGCGCTCGGCGGCTGACACACGCCGATTCACAACCGAACACGCAAGGAGAGCAACCGATCATGCAGATCGCGGTCTGCGGCCTGGGCCGCATGGGGGCCGGGATGGCGCGCCGCCTGGCGCGCGGCGGCCACGATGTCGTGGCCTGGAACCGGACCGAGCAGGTCGCCGTCGACGTCGCCGCGGAGCCGGAGAACGAGGGTCGCATCACGGTCGCCGAGCCGCTGGAGACACTCCTCGAGCACGCCGCCGCGCCGCGGCACGTGATCATCAGCGTGCCCTCGGGCGACGCCACCGACGCGATGATCGACCAGCTGGCCGGCATGCTGGAGCCGGGCGACGTCATCGTCGACGCTGGGAACAGCAACTTCCACGACTCGCAGCGCCGGGCGGCTGCGCTCGCCGAGAAGGGACTCGAGTGGCTCGACATGGGGGTCTCCGGCGGGGTGTGGGGGCTCGAGGTCGGCTTCTGCGCGATGATCGGCGGCAAGCGCGAGGTGTTCGAGCGCTTCGAGCCGGCGGTGAAGACCCTTGCCCCGGAGGAGGGGTACCTGTACTGCGGTCCGGCCGGTGCCGGGCACTACGTGAAGATGGTCCACAACGGCATCGAGTACGGGATCATGCAGGCCTATGGCGAGGGCTTCGACATCCTGCATGCCAGCGACTACGAGCTCGACCTGCACGCCATCGCCGGGATGTGGAATCACGGCAGCGTGATCCGCTCCTGGCTGCTGGAGCTGGCCGCGTCGGCGTTCGAGGAGGATGGCAACGACCTGGCCGATATCGCCGGCTACGTGGCCGACTCAGGCGAGGGTCGGTGGACGGTGCAGGACGCCATCGACCATGACGTGCCGGCGCCGATCATCACGCTCAGCCTGCTCAACCGCTTCCGCAGCCGGCGCTCGCCCGACAGCTACGCCGACCGCGTCATCGCCGCCCTCCGCAAGCAGTTCGGCGGGCACGCGGTGAAGGCCGCCGCCACGCCGACCGAGACGACGCAGGACGCCGGATGAGCTCGCCACCGATCGCGGAGCCCGCGGTTCCCGCCGAGCCGGCGCTGCCGGCCGATGGCGCCGGCGCCCTGGCCGGGCGGCCGGCGAGCACGCTCGATAATCCGCTGCGCGAGGGGCTGCGGCTCGAGAAGATGCCGGAGCCCTGCACCATGGTGATCTTCGGCGCGACCGGCGATCTCACGGAGCGCAAGCTCGGACCCGCGCTCTACAACCTCCAGCTGGGTGGCTTCCTGCCGCCCGAGTTCACCGTCGTGGGCTTCGCGCGCCGGCCCCTCAGCGACGAGGAGTTCCGCGAGCACCTGCGCAAGGGCGTTGACGCCTACAGCCGCAACCGGCCCGCGAAGGACTCGATCTGGGAGTCGTTCATCCGCGGCGTCATGTATCACAAGGGCGAGTTCCACGACGCATCGGCGTACGAGGAGCTCGGCAAGCTCCTCGAGCGGATCGATCGGGACCGCGGCACCGCCGGGAACCGGCTCTTCTATCTGGCGGTGCCGCCGAACCTCTACCCCGAGATCGTCCGCCACCTCGGTGCCGCCGGCCTCGCGGCGACCGGCAGCGAGCGCAAGACGGGATCGAAGCGCGGCTGGTCGCGCGTCATCGTCGAGAAGCCGTTCGGCTCGGACCTCGCCAGCGCCCGCAAGCTCAACCGCGAGCTGCGCGAGGAGTTCGACGAGCGGCAGATCTACCGCATCGATCATTACCTCGGCAAGGAGACGGTCCAGAACCTGTCGGTCTTCCGCTTCGGCAACGGGCTCTTCGAGCCGATCTGGAACCGGCGCTACATCGACTCGGTGCAGATCACGGTGGCGGAGACGGTCGGAGTGGAGGGCCGCGGTGAGTTCTACGACCAGACCGGCGCCCTGCGCGACATCATCCAGAACCACGGACTCCAGCTCATGGCCACCTTCGCCATGGAACCGCCGGTCGAATTCACCGCCGAGGATCTGCGAGACGAGAAGCTGAAGGTGCTGCGCGCCGTGAAGCCGATGTCGGTCGACGAGGTGGCGCAGGCATCGGTCCGCGGGCAATACGTCTCCGGCTGGGTCGAGGGCCACAAGGTGGTGAGCTATCGCGACGAGCCGGAGGTCGCACCCGACTCGCAGACCGAGACGTTCGTGGCGCTCAAGCTCGGGATCGACTCGTGGCGCTGGGCCGGCGTGCCGTTCTACATCCGCACCGGCAAGGCGCTGCCCACGCGGGTCACCGAGATCAGCGTGCAGTTCCGTCGCGCGCCGCTGGCGCTCTTCGCGCGGGCCGGCGCGCCGCAGATCGACCCGAACATCCTCGCCATCCGGGTCCAGCCCGACGAGGGCATCCTGCTGCGGTTCGGCGCCAAGGTGCCCGGCCAGGGGCTGAACATCCGCGCGGTGAACATGGATTTCCGGTACGGCTCGAGCTTCGCCGTCGACTCGCCGGACGCCTACGAGACGCTGCTCCTCGACTGCATGGTCGGCGATGCGAGCCTCTTCACGCGCAACGACGAGGTCGAGCGGGCATGGGCCATCCTCGACCCGGTGCTCGAGGCGTGGCACAGCGGGCGGGGTGGGCCGCTCCACTTCTACGCGGCGGGGGAATGGGGGCCGCCCGCGGCCGACGAGCTGCTCGAGCGCGAACGCCGTGCCTGGCGCCCAACCTGAGGGGCCGATGACCGCCACGCACAACGGCGCCGGCGCAGACGCGGCCGAGCGGGAGCTCGCGGTCCACCGACGGCTGATGCAGTTCGGCGAGGCCGAGAGTCTCGCGACGCCGATGTGGGAGGAGCGCGGGACATCGGTCCGTGCCATCGCCGATCGGCTGGCTGAGCTGTGGGGAGCGCCGTACGCCGCGGCCGACGATGCCCATGGCGAGCCACACATCACCGAGAAGGGACTGACCCACGCTCGCGCTTCGGTCCTCAACCTCATCGTCACCGTTCCGGACACCGCATCGGCCGACCGGGTGGTTCGGGCGATGATGGGGCTCGGCGTCCGCCACCCGTCGCGGGCGATCGTGCTCGTGGCCGATCCGGCGGCCGACGGCGAGCCGATCGACGCGCGGATCAGCACGCACTGCCATCCGAGCAACGGCGACGCAGACAGGATCTGCTACGAGGAGGTCGTGCTCACCGTTCGGGGCGAGGCGGCCGAGCATCTCTCCGGCGTCGTCGCCCCACTCCTCATCCACGACCTGCCCACGCATGTCTGGTGGCCCGGCGACCCGCCCTTCGCCGATCCGGTCTTCGACCAGCTGGTCGAGATGGGGGATCGGCTCATCGTCGATTCCGGGGACTTCGCCGATCTGCTCATCGGCTGCCGCCGCCTCGCGAACCTGCGCCGACAGTCGGGGGTCGCGGACCTCTCGTGGGAGCGGCTGGGTTGGTGGCAGGAGCTGACCGCGCAGTTCTTCGACGCGCCGCGCTTTCGGCGCTACCTGGCCAACCTCAACGGTCTCGCGATCCGCTACGCCGTGGGCCGCCCGCCGAAGCCGGGCGAGCCGCCGGACGTCGAGCCGGGCGTTCGCTCACCGATGGCCCAGTCGATCCTCATGGCCGGCTGGATCGCGTCGCGACTCGGCTGGAAGCGCTGGCGTACCGAGGAGCCCCTCGCGGACGGTAGGATGCGGCTGCGGCTGGAGGGTCGCTACGAGATGGTCGACCTGCGAATCGAGCCCGAGGACAGCGACGAGGTCGGTGCCGGCGAGCTCATCAGCGTGCGGCTGCGTGCGCTGGGCGAGGCGGGCGCGGCAGAATTCATCATCGATCGGCACGCGGACGAGGCGACCGTCGCCACGAATGCGGATGGCATGACCGCCCTGCTGCGCCGCGTGACGATGGAGCCCCAGACGGAGGCCGAGCTGCTCAGCAGGCAGCTCGGCATGGACCGTCGCGACCCGGTGTACGAGAGCGCGCTCCGTGCCGCCGGGGTCTTTCTGGCCTCGGCGCGCGACACCGGAGAGCGCCCATGAACCTCGTCGTCCTGCCCGATGCCGCAGCCGTCTCGGCGGCAGGCGCGGACCGTTTCGTCGAAGCCGCCCGCGAGGCGATCGCCGCACGCGGCATCTTCCGGGTGGCGCTGTCAGGCGGTGGGACGCCGAAGAAGATCTACCCGATGCTGCGCAGCAGCCCGCGCGTCGATGCCGTCGACTGGTCGCGTGTCGAGTTCTGGTGGGGTGACGAGCGCGCGGTGCCGCCCGACGATCCGGAGTCGAACTATGGCGTCGCGAACGAGATGCTGCTCAGCCAGCTCCCCGACGTCGATCGGGCCCACGTGCATCGCATGCCGGCTGATGCCGAGGATCTCGATACTGCCGCCGCGGCGCACGAGGCTGAGCTGCGGTCGGCATTCGGCGTGTCCGGGGACGACGCACCACCGGCCTTCGACCTCATCTGGCTCGGGATGGGGCCCGACGGGCACTGCGCCTCGCTCTTCCCGGGCTCATCGGCGCTCGACGAACGAGAGCGACTCGTGGTCGCGAACTGGGCGCCGGGTCCGGATGCCTGGCGCATGACCTTCACCTATCCGCTGCTCGACGCCGCGCGCGAGGCGCTGTTCCTGGTGACCGGTGCCGACAAGGCCGCCGTCCTCGAGCAGATCCGCGATGGCGCCGA
Organism: Chloroflexota bacterium; assembly: GCA_036743735.1. GTDB lineage: Bacteria > Chloroflexota > Limnocylindria > QHBO01 > QHBO01 > JBDTNK01. Next base: position 3,562 of record DAINOY010000006.1, on the reverse strand, counting down.
CTATCCAGCCGCACGAGTCTCGGCCCAGCGGACGGCCTGGGTCGTCGACGCGGCTGCCGCCGGCGAGGGTGCCTGAGTGGCGATCGCCTGGCTCGTGGCGGCGGTGATCGCAGGCGCCGTGGCGTTCCTCGTCGGCTCGCCCGCGCTCCAGGCGTCACGTGCTCGGCAGCGCCGCGATCTCAACGCCGAGCGCTACCTCGCGTGGCGAGGGCGCGCGTCGCGGGGCGAGAACGGCGGCCCGGCCGGCATGAGCGACGGCGAACGGCGGCGTCTGTGGATCGCCGCGGCGCTGGCCGTCGGTGCCGCCGTCTGCCTCGTCGCCTTCTTCGTCGCCTCCTGAGCAGGGTGGGCCGATGCGCGTCGAGCTCCTCTACAGTGATGCCGATCCGACCTACATGGAGACGCGACAGCGCCTCGTCGAGGTGCTGACCGAGGACGCCTTCGAGACGCCGATCCAGATGATCGCCGTGCGCTCCGCCGAGGACGCGGAGCTGCTCGGATTCCGCGGCTCGCCGACGATCCGGATCGACGGGGTCGACATCGACCCGCTGGCGGCCGACGCGCCGGTTGGGCTGGGCCTGCGTCGCTATGACGGCGACGAGCCGCGCGAGCCGTCGAGCGGTCTCCCCTCGCGACGCCTCATTCGCGCGGCGATCGATCGCGCGCGTGGCTGGAGCCACGGCGCTCGATGATCGCCTCGCTGCTGCGCGGCCTGCTGCTCTGGCTCGGCGAGCGTCGCTGGCTGGCGCGGCTGGCGCTCGGGATCCCGCTGCTGCGCCGGATCCCGCTGCGGTTCGTGGCCGGGACGACGCTCGACGAGGCGGTCGCCGTGGTCACGACGCTCAATGCCGCGGGGATGTCGGCGACGCTCGACGTGCTCGGCGAGAGCGTCACCGACCGCGCAGCGGCCGAGCGTGCCGCGGCCGACTACGTGCGCACGATCGAACGAATCGCCGCCGAGCGCCTCGACGCGAACGTCAGCCTGAAGCTGTCGCAGATGGGCCTCGGCCTGGGTATCGAGACCTGCCTCGACGTCCTGCAACCGGTCGTCGAGGCTGGCGCCCGGCACGGGATCTTCATCCGCGTCGACATGGAGGGCTCGGCGAGCACCGCATCGACGCTCGAGGTGGTGGAGCGCCTCCGGGCCGCCGGCTGCGACGTCGGGCCGGTGATCCAGGCCTACCTGCATCGGTCCAGGGCGGACGTCGAGCGACTCGCCGCCGGGCGGGTGCGCACTCGCATCTGCAAGGGTGCCTATGCCGAACCAGCCGAGATCGCCTGGACGCAGCGCGCCGAGATCAATCGGTCCTTCGTGGAGCTCACAGCCCTGCTGCTCGACGCTGACGCGTATCCCGGCGTCGCGACGCACGACCCGGCCATGATCGAGGCCGTGATCCGGCATGCCGCCGCGCGTGGCATCGCGGCCGACCGGTTCGAGTTCCAGATGCTGTACGGGATTCGGCGCGACCTCCAGCGGCGGCTCGTCGACGACGGCTACCGCATGCGGGTCTACACCCCGTACGGGACGGAGTGGTATCCGTACTTCATGCGCCGCCTGGCGGAGCGGCCGGCGAACGTCCTCTTCGTCCTCCGCAGCTTCTTCGGCGAGCGAGGCGGCGCCGATCCTGCCCGCGACGCGACGAAACCCGAAGGCGGCTAGACTGGCGGCCTAGCCATGGCAGCCAGCAAGCGGCCGAGCACGTCGAGCCTTCGCCGGTTCATCACCTCGCGGCCATACGTCACCGTTGCGGAGCTTCGACGCCGATTCGGCCTCGACGATCCGGATGCGATCAGCTGCCTCGCGCACGAGGGGCGGCTCGTCTACCTGGGGCTGCCCGAACGCGAGGCGCTGAAGATCGAGGATCTGCTGGGGCGCGGTGAGATCGGGCTCGAGATGAGCGTCGAGGTCCGCGCTCCCGTGGCGGTCGGCGTCTACCCGATCCGCATCGCCCGCTACGTCGTCGACGGCGGGCTGAACGGCGCCATGGCCAACGGAGCCCCGAATGGAGCCGCGACGAATGGAGCGCTCAACGGTTATCTTCGGGCCACCGAGCCGGGCGATCCCGCGCCTGCGCTGATGGCGACCCAGGCGAGCGCCCCGGACAGCGGACAGCCGATCGGCAGCCTGCAGCTTCGCGACGCCGCCGTGGAGCGCGCCCCCGAAACGGCTGGCGACGACGCGGGTGAGACCCTGCGCTCCGAGGCGCCGACTGATGGGCCGGCCGCGACGCCGGACGGGGAGCCGAACGGCCACCACGCCAACGGGAATGGCCTCCATCCGCGCGACGGCCGTCCGACCCGTCACAACGGCCGGCGCGTGCCGACGCGCCAGCGCCGTCATCGCTTCCAGAGGGCCCGACCCGGCCCGGGCCCGATGCCGGGCGACGCTCCGTCCCAGTAGTGTCGGTCGTCCTGCTCGGCACCGATCTGATGATGGGCAGCCGGGTGCATGCGGCCGCGGACGTCGCCGGCGTGGAGCTGGTCGCCGTGGCGTCACCCGACGCCCTGCCCGTGGCGGACGGCGCGCGCCTGCTCCTCGTCGACTGGGCGGCACGGACCGATGCCTGGGGCCAGGCGATCGCCAGCTGGCGGGATCGCCATGCGGCGAAGGTCGTGCTCTACGGGCCACACGTTGACCTGGAAGCGCACGCCGCCGCCCGGGCTGCCGGCCTTGGCCCGATGTGGGCCCGCTCGCGGCTCATTGGCGAGCTGCCCGCCCTCATGGCCGCGGCGGTCGCATGACCGGCGCGGCGCGGCGACCGGACTTCTTCATCGTCGGCGCCCCGAAGTCCGGCACGACCGCGATGTACGAGTACCTGCGGCCGCATCCGGAGCTCTTCCTGCCCGAGCGCAAGGAGCTGCGCTACTTCGGCTCGGACCTCGAGATCCGCGATCGCCCGAGGCTCACCCTGGACGACTACCTCGAGTACTTCGCCGATGCGGGCGAGGCGCGTCGCATCGGGACGGCGTACGTCTGGTACCTCTTCTCGACCCGTGCGGCGGCCGAGATCCATGCCTTCGCCCCCGAGGCCCAGCTCATCGCGATGCTGCGCAATCCGGTCGAGATGATCCCGTCGCTGCATTCGGAGCACCTCTTCAACGGGAATGAGGAGATCGAGGACCTCACCGCGGCGCTCGACGCCGAGCCGGACCGACGCGCCGGACGCCGCATCCCGCCGCATGCCCACCTCCCCCAGGGGCTGTTCTACTCAGCCGTGCCGCGCTACGCGGAGCAGCTCGAGCGCTATTTCGCGGTGTTCGGCCGAGAGCGGGTGCACGTCATCGTCTACGACGACTTCGCCCGTGACGTGGCCGCCAGCTATCGCGGACTGCTCGCGTTCCTCGGCGTCGACGACGGCTTCGCGCCCCCGGCATTCGCGGTGATCAACGCGAACAAGCGCACGCGCAGCGAATGGGTGCGGCACTTCCTGGCACGCCCGCCGGAGACGCCGCGGCGTCTCATCAGGCGCTTCGTGCCGGCCCGGGTCCGGCGCTCCGCCTACGAGCGCGCGAAGCGAATGAACGTGGCCGCGTCGGTCCGTGCACCGCTCCCGCTCGCGAC
>DAINOY010000005.1:0-17779 GCA_036743735.1 Chloroflexota bacterium | reverse complement strand
GCTCGGCGCGATCATCGGACTCCTGCTGCCGGTGCTCGTTCCGGGACTGGCGATCGGGCTGGGAACGGCCTGGCTGGGGATCGGCGCGGTGCAGGTCCTGGCCTTCGGCGGTGGGCTCATCACCGTCCTCGTCGTCTATGCGGTCGCGCGGACTGGCGGCCGCGCGCCGGTCGTCACGCTGCTTCTGACCGGGTACGCGGTGTCATCGGTCCTGGCGGCTGCGGTGGCCCTGCTGATGTTCAGCTCCGGGCGCGCGCTCGGCGCCATCTTCGGCTGGCTGATGGGCTCCCTGGGCGGCGCGTCGTGGACCGATCTCGCCCTGGCCGGCCCGCTCGTGGTCCTCGCCTTCGGGCTGCTCCTGGCCCGATGGCGATCGCTCAACGTCCTCCTGCTGGGCGACGCGCAGGCGGCAAACCTGGGCCTCGCCGTCGAGCGCGAGCGGTGGGTCCTCACCATGCTCGCCACCCTCGCCACGAGTGCCGTCGTCGCGATCTCGGGCACGATCGGCTTCGTCGGCCTGGTCGTGCCGCACCTCCTGCGACTGGCCACCGGTCCCGACCACCGCCTCCTCCTGCCCGCGAGCGCCGTCTTCGGGGCGCTGCTCCTCGTGCTGGCCGACCTCGGCGCGCGGCTCGTGGGCGGCATCCCGGTCGGGATCATCACGGCGCTCATCGGTGCGCCGTTCTTCGTCTGGCTGCTGCGCCGCTCGCGCAGCGTGTCCGTGGCGGTGACGCCGTGACCGCGACCAGCGCTGCGCCTATCGCGGAGCTGCGCGGCCTCGAGTTCGGGTACGGCGCGCGCCCCGTGCTCAGCGGTCTCGACCTCGACGTGCGCAGCGGCGAGCTGCTGGCGGTGATCGGCATCAACGGCAGCGGCAAGACGACGCTGCTGCGCCTTATGGCGGGAACCGAGGCGCCGGCGCGCGGCCAGGCGGAGCTGTTTGGCGTCCCGGCCAGTTCGCTGGCGCGCCGGGACGTGGCTCGACGCGTCGCGGTTCTGCCACAGTCGCTCGAGCTGCCATCCGGCTTTCGCGTGGCGGAGGTCGTGGCCATGGGGCGCACGCCGCACGCCCGGTCGCGCTTCGGGACGACCGTCGAGGACGAGGCGGCGGTCGAGCGGGCACTCATCGATGCCGACGCGCTCGACCTCGCGGAGCGGCGGGTCGAGGAGCTGTCCGGCGGAGAGCGGCAGCGGGTGCACGTGGCGATGGCGTTCGCACAGGAGCCGGAGCTGCTGCTCCTCGACGAGCCGACCGTCCATTTGGACCTCGGACACCAGGTGGCGCTGCTCGACACGATCGAGCGCCAGCGCCGCGGCCGCGGGCTGACGGTCGTCGCCGTGCTTCACGACCTGGCGCTCGCGGCCCGCTACGCGACGCGGGTGGCGATCCTCGACGGCGGACGGATCGCCGCCGAGGGACCGCCGGATGAGGTGCTGCGCGCGCCGCTCCTCACGCGCACGTTCGCAGTGGGTCTCGACGAGGCCGTGGCGGCGGACGGGTCGCGACACCTCGTCCTGCGGCGCTGACGAGCGGCGAACGAGGTTCGAGCACGCTCGGCCGCATGGCCTCCACCGGCCGCGTACCGCCGAGCGCCTGCCGCGTTCGGCCGACCAGCGAGTTGTCACTTGTGCGTCTTGGCGACCGTAGGCAAGCTCGACCAGCTCAACTGCAGTGCTGTCGCAACATGCACGCTCGAGCGACCGCCACAGCCGTGCGAACGGCCCCCCGAACGTCGCCTAGCGTCGCCACAACGGACAGATGACGACAACTCCGCACCGGCACGCCGATACGGTCGCCAGGACGGACAGATGACGACAACTCCGCACCTGCACGCCGATACGGTCGCCAGGACGGACAGATGACGACACCCGTTAGCACGGCGCCGAGAGGCGTCAGCGGGATGGCGCCGCGCCGCCCTCGTCCGCGAGGTGCTCTGCCGCCCGGTTCAGCGACTCGGCTGAGTCGCGCATCTCGCCGGCTGAATCGCGCATCTCACCGGCCGAGTCGCGGACCTCCCCGGCCGAGTCGCGCACCTCACCCGCGGCGGCGCGGTTGTCCGATGCCGCGCGCCGTGCCTCGTCGGCGGCGCGCCGTACGTCGGTCGCCGCTGCGGAGAGGTCCGACGAGGTTCGCGAGCGCGAGGGCGCATCGGCGACCTTCTCGGCGGCCTTCGCGACGAGGAACTCCCGCGGCGCCCTGCCGCCGACCTCCTCCTCGACCGACTTGAAGGCCCGCATCACCTGCGTATCGGTCCCTTCGTCGAGCGTCCGCAGGTTCACGATGTAGTTGAAGAACACGTTGAGCACCGCGATGATCGGGATCCCGAACAGCGCGCCCCAGACGCCTGCCACCTGGGCGCCGACGAGCAGGCCGACGAGCACGAGGATCGGGTGCATGCCGAGCGCGCCCTGCATCAGCTTGGGCTGGAGCCAGTTGACGATGACCGTCTGCGTGACGAGCAGCAGGATCGTGATGACGAGGAACCACTCCGGCACGTAGATCAGGGCGGCCACGACCGGCGGGATGAGCGCGAGCGGCGGCCCGAAGAGTGGAATGAGCATGAGGATCGTGCTGATCGTGCCGACGAGGAACAGGTACGGCATCCCGAAGATCGTCCCGATCACCGCGACGAGGAGCGCCTGGATCGCGGCCAGGATCAGCTGCGCACGAAGGAAGCCGCCGAAGGCGCGCGCCGTGCTGCGCACGAAGATGTCGAACTCCTCGTTGTAGCGAGCCGGCACCACGCGCTGGCCCTTGGCCAGGATCCGCTCCGAGTCGATCGCCATGTAAAGGGCGATGATGATGACGAGCACGAACGAGCCGACCGCCGCCACGGCGCCGCCGGCGAAGGTCTGGGCGTACTCGAGCAGCTGGCTTCCCGAATCGGCGACGCGGGCGACGACGTTGCGGTAGATCTCGACGAGATCCAGGCGCGCGCTGCCGAGCTGCAGACCGGCCTGCCACTCGGTGAGCGCGGCGATGATCCGCTGCTCGGTGGCCGGGAAGTCGTCCGCCAGGCGTGCGACCTGGCCGATGATCGCCGAGGTCGCGTAGAAGGCCACGAAGCCCAGGACGGCGAGGACGAGGACGAACGTGATCGCGACGACCACGCCGCGCGGGAAGGGGAGCAGCTCGCCCAGGAAGCGGATCAGCGGGGAGAGGACGAAGGCCAGCAGCCACGCCATGAAGAGGACGATGAAGATGCTGCTGAAGCCGCCGAGGACCGCGAGGATCTGGTCGAGCGCCAGGAGCCCGAAGTAGATCGAGCCCAGGACGAGGAACGCGAGGAACCAGAAGCGCTCCCGTCCGCCGAGGCCGAGCCGCTCCATCATGGCGCGCTAGCCCGCCGGACCGATGCCGACCGCGGCCCGGACCTCGCGCATCGTGGCGTCGATGATCGGCCGCACCTTCTCCGCGCCGGCGGCGAGCACCTCCTCGACGTAGCCGGGCTCAGCGGCCAGGCGCTGGCGCTGCTCGCGCATTGGCCGGAAGAACTCGATGATCCGCTCGGCCAGCAGCTGCTTGGTCTCGACGCATCCGGTGCGCGCGGTGCGCTCGCCATCCTGGATCTGGAGGTAATCCGGGCTGAAGAAGCGGTGCAGGTTGCCGCACACGTTGCAGACCTCCGGGCGTCCGGGATCGGTGCGCCTGATGCGGAGTGGGTCGGTGACCATGCTCATCACCAGGCGGCGGATCTCGTCCGGCTCGGCGAAGATCGGGACCGTGTTGCCGGCGCTCTTGCTCATCTTCTGCTGGCCGTCGATGCCCAGCACCACCGGCGCATCGGTGAAGACGGGCTCGGGCTCAGGGAAGATGGGTCCGTATCGGCGGTTGAAGGCGCGCACGACCTCACGTGACAACTCGAGGTGAGCGGCCTGGTCCTTGCCGACCGGCACGCGCGACGCCTTGTAGATGACGATGTCGGCCGCCTGGAGGATCGGGTAGTCGAGCAGGCCCATGCTGTTCTCGATGCCCTGCTGGCGCTTCTCCTTGTAGGTCGGCGTCCGCTCCGCCCAGCTCACCGGTGTCACCGTGTTGAAGATCCAGGTCAGCTCGGCATGCTCGGGGAAGTCTGACTGGCGAATCAGGGCGCAGCGCTCCGGGTCGAGCCCGACAGCCAGCAGGTCGAGCACCATCTCGTGGCTGAGCTCGCGCAGCCGCGCGCCATCGTGGACCGTGGTCAGCGCATGCAGGTCGACGATGGCGTAGATCGCCTCGTAGCGGTCCTGGAGCGCGACGTAGTTCGCCTGCGCCCCCAGGTAGTTGCCCAGGTGCGAGGCGCCCGAAGGCTGGATCCCCGAGAAGACCCGCTCCCGCGTGGCCGGTTCCGCGGCGGGTTCGCCGGCCGTCGTCTGCGTCATGGTCGGCGAGTGTACCGCGACCCGCCTGCGTACAATCGGGGGCCTGCTGATGTCCGATCGCGCACCACTGACCGATGTCGCCGCTTCGCCGTTCCGCCTCGAGCGTCACGCGCGCATCGGCTCGACGAACGACCGTGCCCGGTCGCGCCTGCGTCAGCCCGATGGCGCCGGTGTCATCGTGGTCGCCGACGAGCAGCTCACCGGCCGCGGCCGGCGCGGCCGGAGCTGGGCCTCCCCGCCGGGGCGCAACCTCTACCTGTCGCTCGGCCTGCGACCGAACCTCGCGGCTCGGGACGCGTGGCAGCTCAGCTTCGGGGCGGCGCTCGCCGTGCGGGAGGCGTGCGCGCCCATCGCGGCCCTGTGGGTGAAGTGGCCGAACGACCTCGTCGCCGCGGACGGCGCGAAGGTGGCGGGTCTGCTGCTCGAGACCAGCGTCGACGGTGAGCGCGTCGCCGATGCGGTCGTCGGCATCGGGATCAACGTGAACTGGCGACGGGCCGAGATGCCCGCCGAGCTGCGGCCGCGCGCGACCTCGCTCGCCGAGCAGGCCGGCGCGCCAGTCGACCGCGAGGCGCTGCTGGCGCGCCTCGCCACCGCGCTCCACGCCGAGATTGGACACGTCGAGGCGGGTGACTCGCCGCTGCGACGCTACCGAGCCGCGTCCTGGCTCACCGGTCGCAGTGCCGAGGTGGAGACGGGCGGCGAGATGGTCGCGGGCACCGTGCGCGGGTTCGCCCCTGACGGCGCGCTGCTCGTCGAGGCTGATGGCGTGATCCGCACGGTCGGCCACGGCGAGGTAGTGCGCGTCCTGCCCGCCCCGGCGGGAGTGCCACACGCATGACGGCCCTGCAGCCGGTACCGCCGCAGCGCGTCGATCCGGACGCCGCGGACGTCGCCGCGGCGCAGCGCGACCGGGCGGCCTTCGCGGTGCTCTACCGACGCTACCTCGACCGGGTCTACGGCTACGCGTTCCACCAGCTCGGCGACCATCACGACGCCGAGGACGCGACCGAGCGGACGTTCATGGCGGCCCTGCGCGGCATCGGCAGTTACCGCGCCGGTGGGGCGGGGTTCCGGGCATGGCTCTTCCGCATCGCGCACAACACGGTCAGCAACCAGCGGCGCAGCCGCTGGCGGCGACGCACGCTGTCGATTCCCGATGGCTTCGATGGCATCGACCCTGGGCCCGATCCGGCCGGGGTGGCGCTGCGCAGCGAGGAGCTGCGCGGCGTCCGGGCCGCGCTCGCCACGCTGCCCGAGGATCGCCGGCAGGTGATCCTCCTGCGCTTCGGCGATGGCCTCTCGTCGCGCGAGATCGGCGCGATCCTCGATCGCAGCGAGGGCGCCGTGCGCGTGCTGCTGCACCGCGCGCTGCGCGACCTCGCGGCGCGCCTGGGGGTGTAACGAACCGCTCATCGCGGTGTTTGGATACGATGGCGGCTCATCCCCGCGCGGCGCTCCGACGCCGCCGCCGCTGCCCGCCCGCATCCACGGAGCCTCCCACATGTCATTGGCCGAACAGCTCGACCGCGCGATCGACGATCTCGTGACCGGCGCGCGTCCCGTCACCGACGGCGAGCTGCGGCCGCTCCTCATCGTCGCCGCGGCGCTGCGCGAGGCGCTCGCTCCGCCCCCGGTGGCGCGGCGCTTCGAAGCGCAGCTGGCGGCCCGCCTGCGTGACCCGTGGTCGCGCGCGCGACTCGTCGCCACGGCGGGGGTCAGCTCCGCCGCCATCGGGCTGGCCGGCGTGACCGCTTACGCCGTCTGGCGCGTGGCGCACCGGTAGGCATCGGTTCATGAAGATTCCGTTCAGCCGGCGCCGAACAGGCCCTGCCGACGCGTGGACGAAGTGCCCGAGCTGCGACGCCCAGGTCTTCAACCGGCAGCTCGAGCGGAATCATCGCGTCTGCCCGACCTGCGGCCACCACTTCCGCATGTCGGTCGGTGAGCGGCTCGACCTGCTCATCGACGCGGGCAGCTTCGAGGAGCGGGACGCCGGGCTCGAGGCGCTCGACCCGCTCGCCTTCGTCGACCAGCAGCCGTACCCGGCGCGGATCGAGTCCGCGCAGCTCAAGACCGGGCTGCGCGAGGCCGCGGTGTGGGGCACGGGGCGCATCGACGGCCATCGCGTGGCGATCACGATCTTCGACTTCCGGTTCATGGGCGGCAGCATGGGCTCCGTGGTCGGCGAGAAGCTGGCGCGTTGCTTCGAGGCCGCCTACGCGGAGCGGATCCCGGCCATCACGGTCAGCGCGTCGGGCGGAGCACGGATGCAGGAGGGAACCGTCTCCCTGCTCCAGCTCGCGAAGACGACCGCTCCGCTCGTCCGGCTCGACGCCGCAGGGATTCCGTTCATCAGCGTTCTCACCGACCCGACCACCGGCGGGGTCTTCGCCAGCTTTGCCTCGCTCGGCGACGTCGTCCTCGCCGAGCCGAAGGCCCTGATCGGCTTCGCCGGCTCGCGGGTGGCCTCGGGCACGGTCGGGGAAGAGCTCCCGGAGGGCTTCCAGAGCGCGGAGTTCCTGCTCGAGCACGGCTTCGTCGACGCGGTCGTGCCGCGCGCCGAGCTGCGGAACGCGCTGGCCAGGCTGCTGCGCGCCCTGCCGGTGCCGCCACTGCGCGCCGCCGAGAACGGCCGCCCGATGGGCCCGATCGGGGTCCTGTCCGGCCTCGCCGAGCGTGTCGGCGGCGCCGTGAGCGAGTCGATCGGCATCGACACCGAGCAGCCGACCGCTGGCGCAGCGGCCGGACAGGCGAGCCGGCAGGCCCAGGACCGATGAGCGACGGGCTCGTCCTTAACCCTGTGGCCAGCGCCGAGGCCGAGGCAATCCAGGCGGAGGCCTGGCGCCGCGTGCAGCTGGCACGCCACGCCCAGCGCCCGCGCACGCTCGACCTCGTGCCTCGCCTCTTCGAGGATTTCACCGAGCTGCACGGGGACCGGGCCTTCGGCGACGACCCGGCGATCGTCGGTGGGCCGGCCCGGTTCGATGGCGCGGCGGTGATGGTCGTCGGCCACCAGAAGGGGAACGACACCGACTCGAACATCGTCCGCAACTTCGGATCGCCGCATCCGGAGGGATTCCGCAAGGCAGAGCGCCTCATGCGGCTCGCCGACAAGCTTCACGTCCCGATCATCACCTTCCTCGATACCGCCGGCGCATTCCCGGGCCCTGCCGCCGAGGAGCGCGGCCAGGCGGAGGCGATCGCCTCGAGCATCAAGCTCATGACCGGGCTGAGCGTTCCGATCGTCGTCGTCATCCTGGGAGAGGGCGGCTCCGGCGGTGCGCTGGCGATTGGTGTCGGCGACGCCGTGCTGGCCCTGGAGAACGCCGTCTACAGCGTCATCAGCCCGGAGGGCTGCGCCTCGATCCTGTGGCGCTCCGCGGAGGCCGCGAAAGTCGCGGCAGCGGCGATGCGGATGACCGCCTCCGACCAGGCGCGACTCGGCATCGTCGACGAGGTGATCCCCGAACCCAGGGAAGGTGCGCACACCGATCATGCGGCCACGGCACGCCGGCTGAAGACCGCGATCGCCGCTCACCTCGCACGCCTGCGTGCCGTCGAGCCGGAGCTGCTGCGCGCGACTCGCTATGCTCGAGTCCGCTCGATCGGCAGCTTTGCTGAAACGGCGGCGGAGTCGGTGCTGGGCGAGGGCGAGCCATCGTTCGGCGATCGCCTCGGGCGCATCCTGCATCTTCCCGGGGTGGGACGGCGGCCGCGCTGGAGTGACGTGTGGCCGAGTGGCGACGAGCCGGGGGATGGAGAGCGAGGCGCATGAACGACGAGTCACCCGAGGCCGCCCTGGACCGGGCAGAGCGGCTGATCCCCGCGCTGCGCGACCGGCTCGTCGAGCACGGGCTCGGTGAGATCGAGGTCCGCGATGACGACCTGCGCATCAGGGTGACCGCGGCCCGGGGCGGACGTTCGGTGGCCGCGGCATCGAGCGTCGCACCCGCGACCGAGTCGCGCCGGCACGAGCCGCAGGCGGCACCGGCACCCGGCAACGACCCGGTCGCCTCGCCGGGAGTGGGCTACTTCCTGTACGCCGACGGGCTCGGTCCTGGGCTCGAGGTGCGTGCCGGAGACGTGATCGGACACGTCGAGGTGCTCGGCGTGCGGCACGACGTGCGCGCTCCGAGCGATGGCGTCGTGCGGCACCTCGTGGCCGAGACCGGTGAGGCGGTCGAGTACGGTCAGACGCTCGTCGAGCTCGAGCGCGCCCGATGAGCGTCGCGCTCCTCTTCTCGCCGCAGGGATCACAGCAGGTCGGGATGGGCCACGACGTGTCCGAGGCGGTGCCGGCGGCCCGCGCCGTCTACGACGTTGCGGACGCTGCCGTCGGGTGGCCGGTCTCCACGACGTGCTTCGAGGGACCGGAGGAGCGGCTCAACGACACGCGACAGACCCAGCCGTGCCTGGTGGCCACCTCGCTCGCGCTGCTGGCCGCTCTGCGGGCGCGCGTGTCGCTGGCACCCAGCCACGTCGCCGGCCACTCCGTCGGCGAGTACGCGGCGCTCGCGGCGGCCGGTGTCCTCGACGTCGCCGACGCCGTGGCGCTCGTCGCGCGCCGCGCCGAGCTCATGGCCGAGGCGGCCGTCGACGGCGGCATGACCGCAGTCATCGGCCTCGAGCGGTCGCTCGTGGCCGCCGCGATCGAGGCGGTGGCGTCGCCCGCCGACCTCGTCGTGGCCAATGACAACTCGCCCGGGCAGGTCGTCATCTCGGGGACGCGTGACGCGCTCGTCGTGGCCGAGACCGCGCTCCGCGAGGCGGGCGCGAAGCGCCTCATCCCGCTGAAGGTGAGCGGTCCGTTCCACTCGCCGCACATGGCGTCGGTCAGCGACCGGCTGCACGACGCCTTCGGCGCGGCGAGCTGGCACGAGCCGCGCGTCCCGCTCGTCAGCAACGTGACGGCCGAGCCGGAGACCGACATCGCGCGGCTGCGGAACCTGCTGGCGGAGCAGGTCCGGTCGCCGGTCGAGTGGGTCGCATCGGTGCGACGCATGGCCGACGAGGGTGTCGATACGTTCGTCGAATGCGGACCGGGAAGCGCGCTGCTCGGCATGGTCCGCCGGATCGTGCCGCACGCTCGCACGCACCAGGTCTCGGACCTCGTGACGCTCGCGGCGACGGCGGACGCCCTGGGCCAGCCGGCCGAGGCACCGGCCTGATGTTCGGCAAGATTCTCATCGCCAACCGCGGCGAGATCGCCGTGCGGATCCTGCGTGCCTGCCGCGACCTCGACCTGCCGGCGGTCGTCGCCTTCAGCGAGGCCGACCGCGACTCGCTGGCCGTGCAGATGGCGGACGAGGCCATCTGCATCGGTCCCGGAGAGGCGAGGCGCTCGTACCTGAACCAGCCGGCGGTCGTCAGCGCTGCGCTGGTGGCCGGCTGCGACGCCGTGCACCCCGGGTACGGATTCCTCTCCGAGGATGCCGGCTTCGCCGAGGTGTGCGCGGCCCACGATCTCGCCTTCATCGGGCCGCGGGCGGAGGTGCTCGAGCGCTTCGCCAGCAAGTACGCCGTGCGTCGCATGCTCGCCGCGAACGGCCTGCCGACCGTTCCCGGCAGCAACGGCATCGTGACCGACCTGGCGAACGGCCTGGCACAGGCCGATGCCGCGGGGTACCCGATCCTGCTGAAGCCCTCGGCCGGCGGCGGTGGCCGCGGCATGCGGCTCGTCCGCAGCCCGCGGGAGCTCGAGACCTCGCTGCCGCTCGCCCGCAGCGAGGCGCAGGCGGCGTTCGGCGACGACGCGATCTATTTCGAGAAATGGATCGAGGAGAGCCGGCACGTCGAGGTCCAGGTGCTCATCGACCGCCACGGCAACGGCGTTCACCTGGGCGAGCGCGACTGCAGCGTCCAGCGGCGCCACCAGAAGATCATCGAGGAGGCCCCCTCACCGGCGATGACCGACGAGCGGCGCGCCCGGCTGCGCGATCTCGCCATCCGTGCCGTCGTGGCCGCGGGCTACGAGAACGCCGGCACGCTCGAGTTCCTCGTCGATCGGGACGGCAACTTCTACTTCATCGAGATCAACTGCCGGATCCAGGTCGAGCACCCGGTGACCGAGATGCTGACCGGGATCGACCTCATCGCCGAGCAGATCCGGCTGGCGGCCGGCGAGCCGCTCGGCATCCGCCAGGACGACGTCGAGCTGCGCGGGCACGCCATCGAGTTCCGCATCAACGCCGAGGACCCCGAGGCCGGGTTTGCGCCGCAGACCGGCGTGGTGGAGGCGCTGACGCTTCCCGCCGGTCCCGGCGTGCGTGTCGACACGCACCTCTTCCCCGGGTACGAGATCCCGCCCTTCTACGACTCGCTGCTCGCGAAGCTCATCGTCTGGGGTGCCGATCGGCCCCAGGCCCTGGCGCGCGCCCGGCGAGCGCTGGGCGAGCTCGAGATCGAGGGCGTCAAGACCAACCTGCCGTTCCACCGCGGCATGGTCGAGCACAGCGCCTTCGTCGGCGCCGAGGTCAGCACGAACCTGCTCGACCGCGTCGGCCCAAGCGCGTTCGTGGCCGAACGATGACCGAAGATGGACCGATGACGACCGATTCCGCGCTGCGCCTGCCGCTCGAGGCGGCCGAGATCATGCGCATCATTCCGCATCGGTACCCGTTCCTGCTCATCGACCGCGTCATCGAGCTCATCCCCGGCGAGCGGGTCGTTGCGCTGAAGGCGGTGAGCGCCAACGAGCCGCAGTTCACCGGGCACTTTCCAGAGCGGCCGATCATGCCCGGCGTGCTGATGGTCGAGGCGCTGGCGCAGACCGGTGCGGTGGCCGTCCTCTCGCGGCCCGAGCATCGCGGCAAGCTGGCGCTGTTCGCGGGAATCGACGACTGCCGGTTCCGCCGCCTCGTCGTGCCCGGCGACACGCTGCGCCTCGAGATCACGCTCGACAAGCTGGGGCGCGCCTTCGGCCGCGGCCGTGCCGTCGCCAGCGTCGACGGCGAGGTGGCGGTGGAGGCGACGCTCAGCTTCATCATCCCGCGCGACCAGGCGATCGGAGGAGGTGATTCGGATGCGTGAGGGCGACCAGCGGGTCGTCGTGACCGGCATGGGAGCGGTGACGCCGCTCGGCAACGACGTGGCGAGCACCTGGGAGGCGATGCGCGCCGGCCGGAGCGGGATCGATCGCATCACGATCTTCGATCCGTCGCGGGTGGCGAGCAAGATCGCCGGCGAGGTGCGCGACTTCGACCCGACGACGGTGATGGATCGCAAGGAGGTCCGTCGCAACGACCGCTACATCCACTACGCCTGGGCCGCGACGGTCGAGGCGCTGCGCGACGCCGGGCTTCCCAACCCGATCACCGACGAGGCGCTGGCCGAGCGCACCGGGATCATCATCGGCTCGGGGATCGGCGGGATCAACACGATGATCCGCGACGTGGTCGAGGCGACCGTCGACGGCATCGAGCGCGTCGGGCCGTTTCTCGTGACGGCCATGATCATCGACATGGCGGCGGGCTTCGTCGCCATCCAATCCGGCGCGCGCGGGCCGAACTACGCCACGGTCAGCGCGTGCGCCAGCAGCAACCACGCGATCGGCGACGCGCTGACGATCATCCGCCGCGGCGATGCGGACGTGATGATCGCCGGCGGAGCCGAGGCTGGCATCGGTGAGATCCCCATCGCCGCCTTCAGCGCCATGCGCGCGCTCTCGACGCGGCGCAACGACGAGCCGGCCAAGGCCTGCCGTCCGTTCGACGCCGAGCGGGACGGCTTCGTGATGGCCGATGGCTCCGGCATCCTCGTGCTCGAGTCGCTCGAGCACGCCCGATCGCGCGGCGCCACGATCCACGCCGAGGTCGTCGGCTACGCCGCCACCGACGATGCGTCCCACATCACCCTGCCCGCTCCCGGCGGGCGTGGCGCGGTCGGGTCGATGCGCCGTGCCCTCGAGGACGCGGGCCTCGAGACGACCGACGTCGACTACATCAATGCGCACGGCACGAGCACCCCAGCCAACGACAAGGCGGAGACGGCCGCCATCAAGACCGTCTTCGGCGAGCGTGCCTACGAGGTGCCGGTGAGCAGCACGAAGTCGATGACCGGGCACATGCTCGGCGCGGGCGGCGGCGTGGAGGCGATCGCCTCGATCCTGGCCATGCGCGACGGCTGCCTGCCGCCGACGATCAATCTCGAGCACCCCGACCCCGAGTGCGACCTCGACTACGTCCCGAACGAGGCGCGCGGGGCCGACGTCGCCGTCGCGATGAGCAACTCGTTCGGCTTCGGCGGACATAACGCCACGGTGATCTTCCGACGCTGGAGCGAGGACGCGTGAGCGACCCGATCCTCGACGCGATCGACCGCCTGGCGCCAGCCTTCGCGGCCTCGGATCTCGACGAGCTCGAGGTCGAGGCGGACGACCTCCTCGTTCGCATGGCGCGGCCGCGCGCGGCAGCCGTCGCGGCTCCGCCCCCGGTGGCCGTCGAGCCGCAGCGCGCCGACGCCACGTCGCCGGGCCAGGCGCGCGACGAGGCGCCGTGGGGGAGCCCTGCGCCGGGGCATCGCTTCGTGAGCGCCCCGTTGACCGGAATCTGGTACACGGCCCCGTCGCCGGGCGCACGGGCCTACGTCGATGCGGGGAGCGAGGTCGCCGCCGGCGCGGTCATCGGCCTCATCGAGGCGATGAAGCTGTTCAACGAGATCAAGACTGACGTGGCCGGGACGGTGACGCGCGTGCTGGCCGAGAGTGGCCAGCTCGTGAAGCGCCAGCAGCCGCTGCTCGAGATCGACCCGAGCTGACGGTGGGATCACAGGAGGAACGAATGGCACCCAATGCGGTCATCACCGGCTGGGGCATGTACGCGCCGGAGCGGGTGCTGTCGAACGCGGACCTCGAGAAGATGGTGGACACCAGCGACGAGTGGATCGTGTCGCACACCGGCATTCGCGAGCGTCGGGTGGCCGCGGACGACGAGACGACGGTCAGCCTGGCGATCAACGCATCGCGCGACGCACTGGCCGTCGCCGGGATGCAAGCCGAGGAGCTCGACCTCGTGATCGTGGGAACCTGCACGCCGGACTTCTACATGCCCTCCTCGGCGGTCATGCTGGCCGACGGCCTAGGCGCCCGCCGTGCCGCGGGGTTCGACGTCATGGCCGCCTGCTCCGGGTTCGTCTTCTCGGTTGCCACGGCGAACGCGTACATCCGCAGCGGGATGGCGCGCAACGTCCTCGTCGTCGGGGTCGAGGTGCTGACCCGATTCCTCGACTACACCGATCGCAACACCTGCATCCTCTTCGGCGACGGGGCGGGTGCCGTGATCATGAGCGCCTCGGATGAGCCGGGTGGGCTGCTGAGCGTCGACCTGTACAGCGACGGCAGCGGCGCCGAGGGGATCATCTTCCCCGCGGGCGGCTCAGCGCGTCCGGCATCGGTCGAGACGATCGCCGAGGGCGGGCACTTCATGCACATGCAGGGCCGGCAGGTCTACCGCTACGCGACGAGGCAGCTTGCCGAATCGGCCGCCGGCGCGCTGCGCCAGGCCGGCCTGACCGTCGATGAGATCGACCAGTTCGTCTTCCACCAGGCGAACCTGAGAATCATCGAGAGCGTGCAGAAGACGGTCGGCATCCCGCCCGAAAAGACGTACCTCAACATCGAGCAGTACGGCAACACGTCGGCTGCCTCGGTGCCGATGGCCCTCGCCGAGGCGGTCGCCGCCGGCCGGGTGAAGCCGGGCGACCGGATCCTCATGGTGGCCTTCGGCGCGGGCTACACCGCCGGCGCTGCGGTGCTCGAGTGGACCGCCGACCCGTCCCGGGCCTTCCGCGCCCCGGGCGAACAGACGCGCCTGGGCCGGCCGCGCGCCGAGCTCGTCGGAGCCTGAGCGACCGATGTTCGATCTGACCGGCAAGGTCGCCCTCGTCACCGGCGGCAGCCGCGGGCTCGGACGCGCGATCGCGCTCGCGTTCGCGGGCCAGGGCGCCGACGTCGCGATCAACTACCGCGGGAACGCCGACGCGGCGGCGTCGGTCGTCGAGCAGATCCGGCACATGGGTCGACGCGCGGAGGCGATCCAGGGCGACACGTCGGGTGGCCGCGAGGCGGCCGAGGCGATCGTCAAGGCCGCGCTCGACGCGTTCGGCACGATCGACATCCTCGTCAACAACGCCGGGATCACGCGCGACAACCTCATGCTGCGCATGGACGAAGCCGAATGGCAGGCGGTGATCGACACGAACCTCTCGGGCCCGTTCTGGATGACGAAGGCGATCGCGCGACCGATGGTGAAAGCGCGTGCCGGGCGGATCATCAACATGAGCAGCGTCGCGGGCCGGATGGGCAACGCCGGGCAGGCGAACTACGCTGCGGCCAAGGCGGGCCTCATCGGGCTCACGAAGACGACCGCGCGCGAGCTCGCCAGCCGCAGCATCACCTGCAACGCCATCGCCCCCGGGCTGATCGAGACCGACCTCATCGCCGACCTGCCGGAGCAGGCCAGTGAGGCGATCCGGGCCATGGCACCGCTCGGGTACATCGGCTCGGTCGACGACGTCGCGGCGGCCGCGGTGTACTTCGCCTCCGACGAGGCGCGGTACGTCACCGGCCAGGTGCTCGGCGTCGACGGCGGCATCATGATGGGATCCTGACCGCGGGCGTCGTGGCACGGGGTGCCGGGCGGCCGATCGCCGGCCACAGGCCGGCGCATCGGGCAGGCGGCTTGCTGGGCGGTACCATGAGATCGCTACTCACCAAGCCCTTGCTGGCTCGCGAAAGGAGACCCATGCTCAGCCTGCGCTCCATCTTGCGCCCGACGCGCGTCGTCGACGCCCACTGCGACATCCCCTGCGGCATCTACGACCCCGAGCAGGCGCGGATCGAGGCCGAGTCCTGCCTGAGGATCATCGAGAAGTACGAGCAGAACACCGACGAGCTGTTCCGCCAGCGCTGCGTCCACGTGAAGGAGGAGCGCGCCGAGCTCGTGAAGCACCATCTCGACGTGCTGTGGCACGACTACTTCAAGCCCGAGCACCTCGAGAAGTACCCCGACCTGCATGACACCTTCTGGAAGGCCACGAAGCAGGCGTCGAAGGTCAAGCAGTCACTCGACGCCGGGGCGGCGCGCGAGCTGCTGTCGATGATCGACACGATCGACGAGATGTGGAAGGGCACCGGCGGCGCAGAGAAGACGCGCGTCAGCGGCCGGCCGGCCTGACGCTGGTTGAACCGATGAGCCGGGGGAGTGCTCGCTCGGGGGCCCTCCCCTGGCTCGTCGGCGGCGCGCTGCTCGCCGGCGCGGTCGTCGCGGCGCTTCGCAGTCTTGACGTCGTCGTCGTCCGCGGCCGCTCGATGGCTCCGGCACTGGAGCCCGGCGACCGCCTCCTCGTGATGCGCCAGGTCCGGACGCCGCGCCGCGGCGACGTCGTGCTCGCTGCGGACCCGCGCGACCGCGAGCGGGAGCTGATCAAGCGCGTGACGCGTGTCGAGCGTGGCGCAGTGACGCTGCGCGGCGACGCCCCGCATGCCTCGACCGACTCCCGCGCCTTCGGCACCGTCCCCGTCGCCGCGATCCGCTGGCGCGCGGTGCTGCGCTACTGGCCGCTGGCCCGGTTCGGGACGATCCCGGTGCTCCCTGCGCGGCCACTACTCGGCGCTCTCGAGGAGGGCGGCGAACCGGCCTGCAGCGTTCCGGAGGCGCTCATCGCGGGCCTGTGAGCCAGCGACGCCAACCGTCCGCTTTCATCCGACGTGCGCGTTACGCGAGCCGCGGACGCGGAAACAGCCCGCCAGTGGTCTCGGTTCATACCAGGTGCGCAATGGCACGCTTCGCTGCCTCGGCACGCGTCGTAACGCGCGCCCCAGATGAATATGGACCGTTTGCCGCGAAACGCAGCGGCCAGGGCGCCATCAGCCTCCCGGACGGTTCGCCGGGAAACGCAGCGGCCAGGGCGCCATCAGCCTCCCGGACGGTTCGCCGCGAAACGCAGCGGCCAGGGCGCCATCAGCCTCCCGGACGGTTCGCCGCGAAACGCAGCGGCCAGGGCCGCTCCCTCGGCTCCCGGACGGTTCGCCGGGAATCGCAGCGGCCAGGGCCCTTCCCTCAGCTCCCCGCGCTGAGCCCCGCGACCGCGTCGACGCATGCCGCCTGGTCGGCCGGCAGGACGCTGACGTCGGCTCCAGCCTCGGCCGCGACGAGATGCTCGACGCCACCGGGCGCCGGCCGCACGGAGAGCCGCGCCCCGGGCGCCCGCTCGCGCAGGAAGCCGAAGACCGGCCCGAGCCCCGCGTCGCCGTACTCGGGGCGGATCGCCGCCGTGTCGACCATCACGACGTCCGGCACGCGCAGCATCACGGCCTGGTGCAGGCGCGCGGCGTCGTTATAGAAGAAGGCGACGGCGCCGACGAGCCGCTCCTCGATCGCCGCGGCCAGGTCATGGTCGCGGGTCAGGCAGTAGGCGACCCGCTCCGTCATCGGTCCGTGCTCATCGTTGGCTCGAGGATAGCGCCATGGACGGCCATGAACGCGCGGACGGGTACAATGGAACGTCCATGACGAGCACCGTTCCTGCGCGCCGCGAGCGTCGTGACGACCTGACCACCGGCCGCCACCAGCACCTGGGCAGCCTCCTCGGCCGCGTGTGGGCGGTCGACCAGGTCGGCGTCGAGGAGCGCGCGGCCAGCCTCGCGAAGCGCAGCATCAAGCGTGACGCGAAGCTGTGGGCGCTCGACATGGCGATCCGCATGATGGATCTCACGACGCTCGAGGGGAAGGACACGCCCGGCAAGGTCCGGGCCCTGGCCGGCAAGGCGCGGCGCCCGGATCCGACCGACCCGTCGATCCCGAGCGTGGCCGCGCTCTGCGTCTACCCGAACATGATCCCGACCGCGCGCGAAGCACTCGCCGGATCGAGCGTGAAGATCGCCTCGGTGGCGACCTACTTCCCGTCGGGCGCGGCGCCGCTCGAGGTCAAGCTGCTCGACGTGCGCAGCGCGGTCGCAGCGGGGGCGGACGAGATCGACATGGTGATCGACCGCGGGGCGTACCTGGCCGGCGACTACGGCCACGTGTACGACGAGATCGTCGCGGTCAAGGAGGCTTGCGGCGAGGCGCACCTCAAGGTGATCCTCGAGACGGGCGAGCTCGAGACCTACGACAATGTGCGGCGCGCCTCGGTCTTGGCGATGGCGGCTGGCGCCGACTTCATCAAGACCTCGACCGGCAAGGTGCAGCCGGCGGCGACCCTGCCCGTGACGCTCGTCATGCTCGAGGCGATCCGCGACTTCTACCACCAGACCGGCCGCGCGGTGGGGATGAAGCCGGCCGGCGGCATTCGCACGGCCAAGGAGGCAATCGCCTACCTCACGGTGCTGTACGAGACGCTCGGCCCCGACTGGATGACGCCAGACCGCTTCCGCTTCGGCGCGAGCTCGCTGCTCAACGACGTGCTTATGCAGATC
>DAINOY010000004.1:0-18331 GCA_036743735.1 Chloroflexota bacterium | reverse complement strand
GCCGCCTGGCGACGTGCGGCCAGGTCCCGGTGGCGAGCAGGACGGCGATCACCATCAGCAGGCCGACGAGCAGCCCGTCGGCGCGACGGTCGAGCTCAGCACCCGTGCCGGACAGGGCGGCCACCGCGTCCGGCCCGGTGACCAGGCCCGTCAGCTGCCCGGATGCCAGGTACGGCTCGAGCTCGGGCCGTGTGAACGAGGGCACGAGGGCCACGATCGGCAGCTCAGGCGCCCGAGGCCTCACCTGTTCGACCCAGGTACGCGGACCGATGTCGCCGCCCCCGACGACGAGTGCCAGGTCGAACGCCGCCAGGCCTCCGCCGGCGGACCGCGCCGCATCGGCAACCGGACCCGAGGCGGAGACCGGGATCACGTCGCGGACAGCGGCGACGAGCGCCGCCTCGCCACCGGGGAGGAAGCCGATGTCGAGCGCGTCGATCCCCTTCGCGGCAAGCTCTGCGCTCGCCAGCGCACGTCCCTCGGGGCTGAAGCTCAACGTTGCGATCCGCAGTCGGGCCTCGCGCAGCGCCTCGAGGAGCGCGCGCGCGGCGGGCCGGATCTCGGCGTAGGTCACGAGGTCCGGGTCGAAGCCAACGATCACCAGTGAGCCCGGGGCGAGCGCCTCGACCTGCTCACGCAGCGCCCCGGCCCGAGCCGCGTCGGCTCCGTCGCGCCAGCGGCCCATGCCCGGTCCCACGAGCAGCGCCGCTGCCAGGAGAACGAGGAGGAGCAGCGGCGCCAGGCGGCCAAGCGGGCCGCGCCGCTCATTCATCGCGCTGCTCGACCCCGAACAGGAAGCGCGCTGCCGTGATCGCCGCGGCGATCGCGACGCCGATCAGCAGGCCGCGGAAGACCGCGGCCACCGGTCCCTCGAGCAGCCAGCTCGACAGGTCGGCCAGGAAGGAGCCGGTGGCGCCGCCGAGTGGCAGCAGCATCGCCGCCGAGGCCGCGGCCAGGGTCACGAGCAGCGTCGCCTCCCGCGGGTTGATGCGCATGCCGCGCTCAGCGCCGCGCAGCAGGAAGAAGACGAGCAGGCCGCCGACCGAGGCGCCGATCGGCACGATCAGGGCCGCCACTACCCAGCGCAGGGCCGAGTCGCTGGCGCCGGCCGAGCCGGGCCGGAGCCCGAGCACGAGCACGGTGATCAGCCCCATGAGGAGGATCCCCGAGCCGATCCGGTCGCCGCGGCGCAGCAGGAGATCGCCGCCGTGCCGCACGAAGAGCGCGATCGCGCCGGCCAGCGCGGCGCCGGCGGCCACGAGCACCAGGTAGTCGGTGAGGAGGCCGGCGATCGCATCGAGGCTCGGGTTGGCGACGAGTGCATCGGCCAGCAGGATGAGCCCGACGACCACGACGATCGCGGTGCCGACCGATCGCCGCACTATCGCGACATCCCGACGAGCGCGGCGAGATCGATGAGCCCGGTGGCGTGCAGCACGCCACCCACGAGCACCACGAGCGCGGCGAGCAGCAGCAGCCGGTTGTGCGCGAACGCAGCGGCGCGCTCGACGGTCCCGCTCTCCAGGTCGGAGGCGGCCAGGAACAGCTCGGGGCCGATGAGCCGGCCGTCTCCATCGAGCAGCACCTGCCCGCTGATCGTGGCGGCCGGCGTGCCCAGCGTGGCGCTCGTCGACGCGGCCGCCATCCCGTGCAGCAGCATCGGGCCCTCCAGGGCCACGTCGCCCAGCACGAAGACGGTGTCGCCACGACTGGGATCCGCGATCGCGCGTCCGGCCGGCGTCACGCGACCTTCGCCGAGGTATTCGACGCGAGAACGCGCGATGCGCTCGAGGGTCTCGGTGCTACGGTGCGCGCCCTCGATCACGCCATCGGCCATCACGGCGCTGATCGGGTCGTTCGTGGACACCTCCAGCGGGACGCCGCTGCGGGCAGCCGCGCGGGCGACGTGCGCCAAGAGCGGCAGCGCGGCCAGGGTGGCGATGCGCTGAAGGGCGCTGGTCGACCGCGCGATGCCCGCCGTGCCGAGCGAAACGCTGGCCGCCGCCCCGGTCTCGGCCGCGGTGGCCATGGCGCGACCCACGGCGCGGAATCCACCCAGGTCACCCGGCGACCAGCGCCGCGCTGGCCGCGCAACGAGTGACAGGAGGAGCAGCAGGATGCCGAGCACGACGATCGTGGCCACGACACCAAGGCGCAGCGACGAGGCGCCGACGACGTCACCGATGAAGGTGATGAGGCGGCTGATCAGCCCTCCGAGGTCGGGCATTCGTCGGAAGGATCGTCGTCGAGCGCGGTGGCGACCGCGTCCCAGCCGGCATCGGTCGCCGTCGCATCGCGCAGCACAGATGGGATCGGCAGCCATCCCCCGGTGAAGGTCGCCCCGGCGTCCACGAGCGGGCGCAGCGGGCGCAGCGCCTCGAGGGCGATCGCGGCGGGCACCGCCAGCCCACGACGCCGGAGCTGCCGAGCGATCCCGGCGACGTCCTCGCTCATTGGTTGGCGCTGCGGGCCTGCACCGCTGCCCCGATGGCGCTCACCTCGGCAGCCGACCCCGCGACGAGGACGACGGTTTCGAGCCCGCGGTCCTCGCGGGCGCCGTGGCGATCGAGCGCAGCCGCCAGGGCGGTCGCTGCGTCATCCGGCTGGTGCACGCCGCGCTCGGCACCAATGAGCGGGATGGCGATCCGCTTCGCGCCGAGCATCTCGGCGAGGTTGAGGATGGCGTCCAGCGCCTGGGCGAGCACCGCGGCATCGGGACGCAGATCGTGACCCACGGCCACGGCGTGCAGGATGTACGGGGTGGCGAGCAGCCCGCCGGTGGTGATCGTGACGGCGCCGGGCTGGATCGGCCCACGCGCCACCGCCTCGCGCTCGACCGCCTCGCCGGCCTGCCGCTTCACGCCGGCGGCGATCGCGCCCGTCATGAAGAGGCTCTCGTTGGCCGGTACGACGATGGCGTCGACCTCGAGCTGGGCGATCTCGCCCTGCCACACGTCGATCTCGATCGGGTTCGTCATCGGCACCTGTCCAGGCCTCGCCACCGACGACCCGGCTCAGGCGCCGACGTGAATCCGCGGCAGCCGTTGCCGGAGGATCGTGGTGACCTCGTAGTTGATCGTCCTGCGCTCGGTCGCGACCTCGTCGGCTGTGATGCGCTCCTCGCCCTGATCACCGATCAGGACGAATTCGTCGCCGTAGGTTACTCCATCGACCTCACCGATATCGACGGTCAGGGCGTCCATCGACACGGCACCCACGATCGGCACGCGCACGCCCTTGACCAGCGCCCAGCCGTTGTTGGCGTGCATCCGTGGCCAGCCGTCGCCATAGCCGATGCCGAGCGTGGCGATGCGCGTCGCCTTGCCGGCCTGGAAGCGCAGGCCGTATCCGATCGCCGCGCCGGCCGGCAGGTCGAAGATCCGCAGCGGCAGCGCGCGCACCGAGAGGACCGGTCGGACGGCGATCTCGCGCTCGGTGGCCCAGTCGGGGCGCATCCCGTAGAGCAGCAGGCCCGGGCGCACCGCGTCGCCGCTCATCGCGCCGCTCAGGATGCCGCCGCTGGCCGCGACGTGCACGAGGCCCGGATCCACGCCGGCGGAGCGCATCGCGTCGACGGCGCGAGCCAGGCGCAGCAGCTGGACCTCGGTGTAGGCGTCGTCCTCGCCGGGCACGGCGAGGTGGGAGTAGGTTCCGACCAGCTCGAGGTGGGGACTGCGCGCGATCGCCACCGCGAGGTCGACCGCCGACTCGGGCGCTGCCCCCTGCCGCCCCAGGCCGGTGTCGACCTTCAGCTGCACGCTGGCCCGATGTCCGCGTCCTGCGGCCGCCTGCTCGAGGAGCCGCACGCTCTCCGCGTCGTAGATGACCGCCTCGAGGTCGGCCGCCACCGCGCGACCCACCTCCTCGCTCGTCAGCCGGAAGAAGACGAGGATCCGCGCCCCGATGCCGGCGGCGCGCAGCTCCAGCCCCTCGTCGACCGTCGCCACGGCCAGGCGGTCGACACCTTCAGACACCAGGGTGCGCGCCACGGCGACCGCGCCGTGGCCGTAGGCGTTCGCCTTCACGACGCCGATGACCGCCCGCTCCCCGGCCGCATCGCGGACCGCCGCGAGGTTGGCGCGCAGCGCGCCGTGGTCGATCTGCAGCCACGCGCGGTGGGCGGTTCGATCTGGCCCGACGACCGACGGATCGGTCACACCGGCTGGCCGGAGCGCAGCGCCTCGAACGCCGCGGGGAGGAAGCTCGCGATGTCGCTGGCCATCGTCCCGGAGCGCCCGATCCGGCGCTCGGCGATCACCCCGGCCGCCGCGTGCGCGGCGACGCCGCAGACCGCGGCCTCCCACGTCGCGCTGCCGGCCGCGAGCAGCGCGCCGATCGTCCCGGCCAGCACGTCCCCGCTGCCGGCGGTCGCCAGCGCCGGTGTTGCCACCGTCGAGCGCACCAGGGCGCCGTCGGGTGCCGCGGCCACCGTCTCGGCGCCCTTGAGGACGACGACCTGATTCCAGGTCTCCGCCGCCTCCGCGGCCGCGGCGACGCGCGCCGCTGTCTCATCGGGAAGCGGCGACGTGCCCCGGCCGGAAAGGCTGGCGAACTCGCCGGGGTGCGGCGTCAGGACGAGCGAAGCGTTGAGCAGCTTCCACCATCGGTCCTGCTCGGCCAGGGCGTTCAGGCCATCGGCGTCGACGACCGCGGGCCCACGCAAATCGGCCAACAGCGTTCGCGTCCGACGCAGGGTGCTCGGATGGCGCCCGAGGCCTGGTCCGATGACGGCGGCGTCGTACGTCGCGAGCTCCGCGGTCACGCGACGCCAGCCCGCCGGCGAGGTGAGGCCGGCAGCCTCCTCGGGCAGCGGCACACTGATGAGCTCCGGGATCCGCCCCAGGAGCCGTTCCGCAACCGCCTCCGGCGCGGCGATGCCGACCAGGCCCGCGCCGGCCCGCGCCGCTCCGAGCCCGACCAGGATCGGCGCGCCGGCATACTCCAGCGAGCCGCCAACGACGAGCAGCCGGCCGAAGGTGCCCTTGTGCGCCCGCGACGAGCGATCGGGCAGGTTCGCGGCGACCCACGCCGGGTCGATGGGCGGGGCCGCGGTCCGCTCAGTCGTCACGGCGATGGGCGATGGCGACGGCGACGGCCATCTGCCGCTCATGGCTGATCGTGACCGTCAGCTCCTCGAGGCCCAGGAGCTCCGCCCGCGCTGCGGCGCGATCGTGGAGGTAGACCTGCGGCTGCCCGGCACGGTTGGGCAGCACCTCGATCTCGCGCCAGCCAACGCCCCGCACCCCGAGCCCGAGCACCTTGCTGACCGCCTCCTTCGCCGCCCAGCGTCCCGCGACGCGCTCCACCTTCGGCCCGCAGTAGCGGTCCTCGGCCGGCGTCAGCACGCGGCGACGGAAGCGCTCGGGATGACGGCGCAGGGCGGTCACGATGCGCCCGATGTCCACGAGATCGACGCCGATCTCATGCCGGCTCACTCGACGGTGACCGACTTCGCCAGGTTCCGCGGCTGGTCGACGTCGGTGCCGCGCGCCACCGCGACCTCGTAGGCGAGGAGCTGCAGCGGCAGGATGGCGAGGATCGGCGCAAAGGCCTCGAGCGTCTCCGGCACGTACAGGACGTCCTGGGCGTAGCGCGTGATCGCGTCGTCGCCATCGGTCGCGACGGCAATGACCGGCGAGGTCCGCGCCCTGGCCTCGGCCACGTTGCTCACGAGCTTGTCGTAGGTCGCTCCCTGCGTCGCGATCGCGACGAGCGGCGTCTCGGGGTCGAGCAGGGCGATCGGCCCGTGCTTCAGCTCTCCGGCGGCGTACCCCTCGGCGTGGACGTAGCTGAGCTCCTTCAGCTTCAGCGCCCCTTCCATCGCCGTCGGGAAGCCGAGCGCCCGGCCGATGTAGATGACGTCACGCACCCGCGCCAGCGATTGCGCCAGCTTCCTAACGGGGGCGGCGCGGCGCAGCGTCTCCGCGGCCTGCGCCGGCAGCCCTCGCAGGCCCATGCCATAGGTCCGGACCCGGTGCTCGCTCATCGTCGCGCGGAGGCGCGCGAGGTGGATGGCGATCATCGAGAGAACGACGAGCTGGGTCACGAACGCCTTCGTCGAGGCGACGGCCACCTCGGGACCCGCCTGCAGGTAGCAAACCGCATCCGCCTCGCGCGTGATCGCGCTGCCGACGACGTTCGTGACGGCCACGATCTTCGCCCCTGACTCCGCTGCGAGCCGCTGCGGGGCCAGCGTATCGGCCGTCTCGCCCGACTGGGTGACGCTGATGACCAGCGTCTTCCCGTCGATCGGCGGCGGCGAGTAGCGCATCTCACTGCCGACGAGGCTCACCGCCGGCAGCCTGGCCCAGTCCTGGATGAGGTACGCGCCGATCTGCGCCGCGTAGCTCGCCGTGCCGCAGCCGACGAGGTAGACCCGCTCGACCTGGCGCAGCTGCTCGTCGATCGCCTCGAGCTCCCTCAGGTGAACACTGCCGTCCGGCTCGACGCGTCCCCTGAGCGCCTCCTGCAGGGCGTGGGGCTGCTCGTAGATCTCCTTGAGGGTGAAGTGCGCGAAGCCGCCCTTCTCGGCAGCCTCGATGTTCCAGCGGATCTTCGTGACGTCGCGGTCGACCTCGCTGCCGTCGAGCGACAGGATCCGGGCGCCCTCGGTCGTGACGTCGGCGATGTCGCCCTCGTGCAGGATGACGACGTTCTTCGTGTGCTCCAGGATGGCCGGGACGTCACTGGCCAGGAATCCCTCGCCCTCGCCAAGCCCGACGATGAGCGGCACGTTCATGCGCGCCCCGATGATCCGGTCCGGATGATCGGTGTGCATGACGCCGATGGCGTACGCCCCCCGCACCTGGCCCAGCGCCGAGCGCACGGCCTCGACCAGGTCGCCGTCGTAGCGCGATTCGATGAGGTGCGCCAGCACCTCGGTATCGGTCTCCGAGGAGAACGCGTGGCCCTCGGCGAGCAGGCGCTCCTTCAGGTCGGCATAGTTCTCGATGATCCCGTTGTGGATCAGCGCCAGCTTGCCGCTGCAGTCGGTGTGCGGATGCGCGTTCGTGTCATTCGGTGCGCCATGCGTCGCCCAGCGGGTGTGGCCGATCCCCGGATGGCCCGATGGGGCTCCGCCGTTGAGGTGATCGGTCAGGTTGGCGAGCTTGCCCGCCTTCTTCTCGACGAAGACCTCGCCGTCGTCGGTGAGCAGCGCGATGCCAGCCGAGTCGTAGCCCCGATATTCGAGACGGCGCAGACCCTCGATCAGAATCGGGGCGGCGTCACGCGGCCCGACGTACCCGACGATGCCACACATCGTGAACCTCCTTGATCAGTTCAGCCGCGCCTGGGCGAGCGCGTCGAGCTCATGCGCGACATCGTTGATCTCGTCCGGATCGTCGCCCTCGACCATGATCCGAATCTTCGGCTCGGTCCCGGATGGACGGACCAGGATCCGGCCACGTGACTCGAGCCGGGCCGCTGCGCGGGCCACCGCGACCGAGAACTCCGGGTCGATGTGCCACTGGTCCTTGTGACGGACCGCCGAGTTTATCACCACCTGCGGCAGCCTCGGAATTCGTGCCGCGAGCTCACTGAGCGTGGCGCCATCGGCCGCGCGCAGCGTCTTGATCAGCTCGATCCCGGACAGGATGCCGTCGCCGGTCGTGGCACGCTCGCGGAAGATGATGTGGCCCGACTGCTCGCCGCCCAGCACGGCTCCGTAGCGTTCCATCGCCTCGAGCACGTGGCGATCGCCGACCGGCGTGCGCAGCATCCGGCCGCCCGCCGCCGCGATCGCCCGCTCCAGGCCGCCGTTGCTCATCACCGTGGCGACGAGGAGATTCTCGCGCAGGGTCCCCTGGCGCAGCATCGCAAGCGCGCAGATGCCCATGATCGCGTCGCCGTCGACCAGCTCCCCGCGCTCGTCGACGCCGATGAGCCGGTCGGCGTCGCCGTCGAAGGCGAGCCCCATGTCGAATGCCCCGCTGCGCACGTGAGCCTGCAGCCGCTCGGGATGGGTCGAGCCACAGTCGAGGTTGATGTTCGTGCCATCCGGCTCCGCACAGAGCACGTCGACGTCGGCGCCGAGGCGGCGGAACAGGTCCGGCGCCACCACGCTGGCCGAGCCGTTGGCGCAGTCGATCGCCAGGCGCAGGCCGCGCAACGCGTCGCCGGCGGCCTCGCACAGGTGCTCGACGTAGGGCTCGGCGGCGGCCGGCTCGCGGCGGACGACCCCGAGTTCGGCGTTGGGGCGGCCGGGCAGTCCCTCTGCCTGGAAGATGAGGCTCTCCAGTGCTGCCTCGGCTTCGTCATCCACCTTGCGTCCCCCTGACAGGACCTTGAGGCCGTTGTCGCCGGCCGGATTGTGCGAGGCACTGACCATGATCCCGGCGACGTACCGCCCGCCGGCCGCGATGTAGGCCAGCCCCGGGGTGGTGATGACGCCGAGCGGAACCGCGTCGACCCCCACCGACGTGAGGCCGGCGCAGAGCGCCGAGACGAGCATGTCCCCCGAACGCCGCGTGTCCTGGCCGATGACCACGGCTCCGCCGCCGCTGCCGACGAGGTGGCCGACAGCGCGCCCCAGGTCGTACGCCAGGGTCGGCGTGAGGTCGACGTTCGCGACGCCGCGGATGCCGTCGGTGCCGAAGAGGCGGCTCACGGAGCGGGCGTTGGCGCGGGCGTCTGTGGCGGCGCGATCGTCACGCTCACCGAGCCGGGCGAGATCCCCTCGAGCTGCGTGCCGGGCGGCAGCGTCACGGTCGGCGCGACGGCGTGCTGGCCGGGGCCAAGACCGCTCACGTCGACCGTGACCGCGAGATCCGCGGCGGCGATGGCGTTCAGCGTCACCACCGGACCCGACAGGATCACCGCCACCTGACCCTGGGACGGCAGGCAGCTGCTCCCCTCCGCAGCCCCGGTGCAGGTCACGCCCACGGCGAAGGTGCGGGTGGCATCGGTCGCCTCGACGCCGACCTGGACCGAGACGCTGTCGGCCACCGAGTCGCCCAGCCGGGCGCCATCGGGCATCACCAGCGCCACGTCGCCGGAGACACCCTCGGTCGCCCCGTCGACCGAGATCGACTCGGTCGTCACCTCGTTGATCCCCGCCAGGTCAGCCTGGAGGCCGATGAGCGTGACGACGGGCGGGTCGACAGTGATCGAGGTGAGCGAGTAGCCCGGCGCCGGCGTGCCGCTCAGCACCGGCGTCACGGGCACGGTCTTGCGCGTCTCGACCCGCTGGACGTCGATCGAGACGGTCGCCGTCGCCGGCGTCAGCTCGATCCGCCCCTGCACCGGCTCGCCGTTCACGTCGACCGGGACGAGGTCGACCTGGTCGTCGATGTTGATGCCAGACGGATCGATGCTGACGCGCGCCTCCGCGTGGTCGATGCGGTTGAGGAGTGAGCTTGCGCCGCGCACCGCCACCTCGTCGACGCTCGCCTGCGGCTCGCCGATCTCCAGGCCGTCCGGGATCGATCCACGCTCGACCCGCACCGGCACCGTGCGCGTCGTGACCTCGTCGAGGGCGACCGTGGCCTCGTTCGGTGTGACCGACAGGACGGTGATGCCGTCGAGGAGCGGCCGCACCGACACGGGCAGTGCCTGCGGCTGTCCCGCCTGGGCCTGGTCGTAGTCGTCGAACTCGACGGTCGCCGAGAAGGACTCGGGGAACACCAGCTGCGCCGAATCGGCGGCGACGCGGTAGCGGACCTCGATCGTCTCGAGCTGCGTCAAGGGAACCCAGTCATCGGGCTGGCCGACCATCTCGATCGGGACGCCGGTGACGACCTGCTCGGTGAACGAGCCGGAGAAGACGAGCCCGGTGTAGAGGACAGTCGCTAGGAAGACCGCGCCGAGCTTGAGGTGCCAGTTGCGCAGGAAGATGCCCATCAGGAACGCTGCCCGCGTGCATGACTCCTCGCCTCCCCGGCCGCGCCCTTGGCCGCGCGGTTGACGACCCGCGCCTCGGGCTCGATGAGCTCGTCGTCGGGCGCATCCTGCGCGCCCATCTCCCATCGGCCCTCGAGCGTGCGGCGAATGAGCGGCATGGCGCGGCGCGGCGCCTGGGGGCGGATCAGGTTGAAGATCCGGCGGCGGAGCTTCTCCTCGGAGAGGTTGCGCTCGATGCGGCCGCGGATCACGAGCGAGATCGAGCCGGTCTCCTCGCTGACGACGACCACGATCGCATCCGTCTGCTCGCTGATCCCGATCGCCGCCCGGTGGCGGGTCCCGTAGCGCTCGGAGTCGAGCACGTTCTGCGAGAGCGGCAGCAGCACCCCGGCCGACTCGATCCGCTCACCGGAGATGATGACCGCGCCGTCGTGCAGGGCGGTGCCGCGGTAGAAGATCGTGACGAGCAGCTCGGCGCGGAGGTCGGCATTGACCTTCAGGCCCGAGTCGGCGGCGAGGTCCTGGAGACCCGTCTCTCGCTCGAGCACGATCAACGCCCCATGGCGCGAGCCGGCCAGGATGCGGGCCGCCCGGCTGATCTCCCGGGCCACCCGCTCGGCGCTCGCCACCTCGCTCGAGACGAAGAAGCGGCCGACCGAGCCGAATCGCCCGATCTGCTCCAGTGCGCGGCGCAGCTCGGGCTGAAAGACGACGACGATCGCGAAGAGGCCGACGACGGCGCCGGTCTGCAGGAGCGTCGAGAGGAGGCGCAGGTCGAGCGCCTCGGCGATCAGGTAGACGAGGTAGAGAACCGAGAGCCCGATGACGATGCGGACGGCGCGCGTCCCGCGAATGAGGACGAAGATCCAGTAGATGACGATGGCGACGAGCAGGATGTCGACGACCGAGGTCCAGCTTCCGCGGAAGTAGTTGTCGAAGAAGTCTCGAATCGCGTCCAGCACAGGTCACAAGATAGCATCGGGCCCCGACGAAACCGTCGGGGCCCGTGGGACGATTGGCAGGCGGCGAGCGTTACTCGTCGAGCTCAGCGCTTCGTGTACTGCGGTGCCTTGCGCGCTCGCTTCAGGCCGTACTTCTTGCGCTCCTTGGCCCGTGGATCGCGGGTCAGAAAGCCTGCCTCGCGCAGGGCGAGGCGAGCATCGGGATGCGCGGAGAGCAGCGCGCGGGCGATCCCGTGCCGAATGGCACCGGCCTGGCCCGATGTGCCACCGCCGGCCACGAGGATGCTCGCCGAGTAGCGACCCTGGGTCTCCGTCACGCGGAACGGCGCCTGGAGCATGGCGAGTGCCGGCCCCTTGCCGAAGTAGTCGCCGGCCTCCTTGCCGTTGACGACGATCCCGCCGTCGCCGGGCAGAAGGCGGACGCGCGCCACGGCCGTCTTGCGCCGGCCCGTCCCGTAGATGTAGTTCGTGCTCATCGCGATCTCCTCGTCCTACAGCTCGTACGTGGCCGGCTGCTGCGCCTGGTGGGGATGCTCCGTGCCGCTGTAGACCTTCAGCTTCTTCAGCATGGCGCGACCGATGCGGTTCCGCGGCAGCATCCCCTTCACCGCGCGCTCGATGACGAGCTCCGGCTTGCGCGCGAGGAGCGTCTCGAGGCTCTCCTCCTTCAGGCCGCCGGGATAGTTCGAATGGCGGTAGTAGCGCTTCTGCGCCAGCTTGTTGCCGGTGACCCTGATGCGGCCCGCGTTCACGACCACGACGTGGTCGCCGACGTCGATGTGCGGGGAGTAGGTCGGCTTGTGCTTGCCCTCGAGCAGCGTGGCGATCCGCGTCGCCAGCCGGCCGAGCGTCTGATCGCTGGCGTCGACCAGCCACCAGCCTCGCTCGATCTCGCTCGCCTTGACTGCGTATGTCTTCACGGTTCGCCTTCTTCTGCCTTGCTGTCGTCCTGTCCCGCTCCGGCGGCGCCGGCCCGGTGGTTCGTCTTCGATTCGTAGATGACTCGCTCGAGCGTGAGCCCGCGCGCCGGGAGTGCCCTGCCGTGCAGGACGCGACCCGGCCGCTCGACCAGTGCCGCAGCCTCGTCAGGCGTCAGCCGTCCGAGGCCCACCTCGACGAGCAGCGCGACGATGCTGCGCACCATGCGCCGCAGGAACGCGTTCGCCGTCACGCGAACCTCGACGAGGCTCCCGCGACCCACGACCGCCACCTCACGCAGGTCGCGCACCGTTCGCCGCCCGGCGTCAGCTCCGCCGAGCGCGGCGAAGTCGCGCTCGCCGAGGAGCTGCTGCGCCGCGGTTCGCATCGCCGCGACGTCCAGCCTGGCGTCGATCTCGAGCGTCCGATGCCGTTCGCCGGGCCGGCGATCCCCGCCGGTCCGGATGCGGTAGCGGTAGACCCGCCACGAGGCGTCGCGCCGAGGGTCGAAGCCCGGCGGCGCGGCCCGAAGCGAGCGCACCACGAGGTCGGGCGGCAGCGCCGCATTGAGACGGCGCCGAAACTCCGACCAGTCGCCGGTGAACCGCCTCGCGCCCGGCGGGAGGCAGAACGCCACCACCTGGCCCGATGCATGAGCCCCGGCATCGGTTCTCCCGGCGAGACGGATTCGCACCCGCTCCCCGGTCAGTCTGTTAAGGACCTCCTCCAGCGTCCCCTGCACCGTCCGAGCGTTCGGCTGGTGCTGGGATCCGGCGAAAGCCGTCCCGTCGTACTCGATCGTCGCCCGCGCGCATCGCTGCGCGTCGGGCGGCATCGGTCCGACTGTTGTCTCGACCGCTCAGACCAGCTCGATCTGAACGATCAGGGCCGCATCCCCGAGCCGCGGACCGATCTTCGTGATCCGGGTGAACCCGGAGCCGCGATCGGCGTACTTCTCGGCGATCTCGCCCATCAGCTTGTCGACGATGAGCGGCTCGTGCGGCATCTGGCTGATCAGGTGCCGGCGCGCCGCAAGATCGCCGCGCTTGGCGACGGTGATCATCCCGTCCACGATGCCGCGCACCTCCTTGGCCTTGGCCTCGGTCGTCTTCACGCGTTCGTAGCGCAGGACCGCGACAGCCAGGTTGTCCAGCATCCGCACGCGGTGCGACGCGACGCGACCCAGCTTGCGGCCCGCGATCCGATGTGGCATCGCGGCCTACTCCTCGCGGTCCAGCTGCGCGGCGGCGGCCTCGTCCAGCTCCGCGGAGCCGGGCAGGTCCGCCTCGTCGCTCGAGCCCTCGACCCCGTCGGGGGCGATGAAGCCGCGCAGCGCCAGCCGCTCCTTCATCTCGTCGAGGCTCTTCTGGCCGAAGTTGCGCATCCGCAGCAGCTCGTCGTCGCCCAGTGCGAGGAGCTGACCGATCTTCGTGATGTTGTTGCGCTTCAGGCTGTTGTAGGCGCGCATCGGGAGGTCGAGCTCCTCGATCGGCGCGTCGAGCAGGTTCGTGCTGGAGCTGACCGCCAGCTCGTCGCCACCGGCGGCAGGGCGACGGCCGATGTCGGTGAAGCGGCTGAACTCCCGCACGAGGATGTCGGCCGCCTGGGCGAGGGCCGCCTGCGGCGTCGTCGTCCCATCGGTCTCGATCTCGAGCATGAGCTTGTCGAAGTTCGTCATCTGGCCGACGCGCGTGTTCTCCACCTGGAAGTTCACGCGGCGCACCGGGGAGAAGATGGCGTCGACGGGGATGACGCCGATCGCCATGTCCTCGGTGTGCTCGGCCGGGCGATAGCCGACTCCCGTCTCGACGGCGAGGTCCATCTCGATCGAGCCCTCGTCCGAGTCGAGGGTCAGGAGGACGAGCTCCGGGTTGACGATCTCGAGGTCAGCGGACTCGGTGATGTCGCCCGCGGTGACGGGTCCTGAGCCGCGCTTGACGAGCTTCAGGTTCACGGCGTGGCGCGCGAAGGAGCGCAGGCGCAGCTTCTTCACGTTGAGCACGATCTGGGTGACGTCCTCCTTGACGTTCTCGATCGTGCTGAACTCATGGAAGACGCCGCCGATCTGCACCGAGGTGACCGCGGCCCCCTCGAGCGAGCTGAGCAGGACGCGGCGGAGCGCGTTGCCGAGCGTGACGCCGTAGCCTGCCTGGAGCGGGTTGACCTCGAAGCGGCTCAGGTTGCCGCTCGTCTCCACCTCTTCGATGCGAGGGGTCTCAAGTTCGATCATGGTGATGGGGTGACTCCTAGCGCGAGTAGTACTCGACGACGAGCTGCTCGTTGAACTCCAGCGGCATCTGCTCCCTGGCGGGCTCGGCCAGGACGCTTCCCGACAGCTTCGACGGATCCGAGGTGACCCACTCCGGGATCTGCGCACCGCGCATCGTCTCGGCCGTGGTCTTGAAGATCTCGCGGCCGCGGCGGCTCTCGCGCACCTCGATGCGGTCGCCGACCTTCGTGGCGAAGCTCGGGATGTTCGTCGGCCGGCCGTTCACGGTGAAGTGGCCGTGCCCGACGAGCTGGCGCGCCTCCGCCCGCGACCGGGCGAAGCCCATACGGAAGACCACGTTGTCGAGGCGCATCTCGAGCATGCGGAGCAGGTTCTCGCCGGTCATGCCCTTGCGCTTCTCCGCCTTCTCGAAGTAGTTGCGGAACTGGCGCTCGAGGACCGAGTAGCTCTTGCGGACCTTCTGCTTCTCACGCAGCTGGAGGCCGTACTCGCTCACCTTGCGGCGGCGCATGGTGTTCATGCCAGGTGGCGTGCTGCGGCGCTCGAAGGCGCACTTGCGGGTATAGCAGCGGCTGCCCTTGAGGAAGAGCTTCAGCCCTTCTCGGCGGCAGATGCGACAGACGGGATCGGTGTATCGGGCCATGCCTTCGTTCTTCTTCGATCAGACGCGGCGCCGCTTGGGCGGGCGGCAGCCGTTGTGCGGGATGGGCGTGACGTCGGTGATGGCCGTGACCTCGAGACCGGCGCTCTGCAGCGAGCGGATCGCCTGCTCGCGGCCGGCGCCCGGGCCCTTGACGAAGACCTCGAGCTGTCGCATGCCGTGCTCCATGGCACGACGAGCGGCCGCGTCGGCCGTCTGCGCAGCAGCGAACGGTGTGCTCTTGCGGGAGCCCTTGAAGCCGACCTGGCCAGCACTGCCCCAGCTGACCACGTTCCCCGACGGGTCGGTGATCGTGACGATCGTGTTGTTGAAGGTCGACTGGATATGGGCGTGCCCGACCGGGACGTTCTTTCGCTCTCGCTTCTTCGTGCGCTGCGCGCGCTTGCGTTCGGCCATGAAACTCCTGCTTACTTCTTGCGGCGGACCGAGACGATCTTTCGGGCGCCGCGCCGCTGGCGTGCGTTCGTCTTCGTGCGCTGACCGCGCACGGGGAGGTTGCGCCGGTGTCGCAGCCCGCGGTACGAGCCGATCTCCATGAGGCGCTTGATGTTCAGGCTCACCTCGCGGCGCAGGTCTCCCTCGACCTTGTAGCCGCGGTCGATGATCTCGCGGAGGCGGTTGACCTCCTCCTCGGTCAGGTCGCGGACGCGCGTCTCCGGCGAGACGCTGGCCGCGCTCACGATCTGCTCGGCAGAGGTCGAGCCGATGCCGTGGATGTAGGTGAGGCTGACGATGACCCGCTTCTCGCGCGGGATGTCGACGCCTGCGATCCGTGCCATGAGCCGCCTACCCCTGCCGCTGCTTGTGCTTGGGAATGACGCAGATGACCATCACCACGCCAGAACGCTTGATGACCTTGCAGCGCTCGCAGCGCGGCTTGACCGATGCTGAAACTTTCATCTCATCCTGTAGGTGATGCGACCCCGGGTGAGGTCGTACTCGGACAGCTCGACGCGAACGGTGTCACCAGGCAGGATGCGAATGAAGTTCTGGCGCAGCTTCCCGGAGATGTGGGCCAGCACCTCGTGTCCGTTCTCGAGACGGACCCGGAACATGGCGTTGGGCAGGGGTGTGATGACCTCGCCCTCTACCTCGATTGCATCCTTACGTGCCAAGCGCTGCGCACCCTCGTTGAGCCATTCTGATCAGTTCTGGAAGAAAAACACACGGAAAGGCCGCCGCACAGGGCGACCCACGGAAGGTGAAGTATACATCGGGGCCCCGACCGCCGCAAACGCTCGGATTCAGCCCGGTGGTGCTCATCGGGCCG
The DNA here is from genome assembly GCA_036743735.1 of Chloroflexota bacterium. Lineage (GTDB taxonomy): Bacteria > Chloroflexota > Limnocylindria > QHBO01 > QHBO01 > JBDTNK01. The sequence goes on along the minus strand of DAINOY010000004.1, from coordinate 2,450 downwards.
TCAGGATCTGCGGTCCGGAGGCTGTGATGGCGATCGTGTTCTCGAAGTGGGCCGAGATGCTGCCGTCACTGGTCACGACCGTCCATCCGTCGTCGAGCATCTCGACGTCATCCTCGCCGAGATTGAACATCGGCTCGATGGCGAGGCACATCCCCTCCTCGATCCGCAGCCCGGTGCCCGGACGGCCATAGTTCGGCACCTGCGGCTCCTCGTGCATCGAGGTGCCGATGCCATGGCCCACGAACGGCCGCACGATCCCGTAGCCGTGCTCGGCCGCCACCGCCTGAATCGCCGCTCCCACATCACCGAGCCGATTGCCGGGCTGGGCGGCGGCGATGCCAGCCTCCATCCCGGCCCGCGTGGCGTCGACGAGCTGGCGCACGCGTGGCGCCGCGTTGCCGATGACGAAGCTGCGGGCGCAGTCGGCGTGCCATCCGTGCCAGATGCAGCCGATGTCGAGGCTGACCACGTCACCCTCGGCGACGCGCCGCTCCGGTGACGGGATGCCGTGGACCACCTCGTCGTTCAGGCTGGCGCAGATCGACCCGGGGAAGGGCGGGTTCGTGCCGTAGCCCTTGAACGAGGGGATGGCGCCCGCCTCGCGGATCATGCGCTCGGCGATCTCGTCGAGCTGCGCGGTCGTGACGCCGGGCCGCAGCTCGGCTTCGAGCACCTCGAGGATCTCGGCCAGGATCGCGCCGGCGTGGCGCATCCGCGCGATCTCCTCCGGACGCTTGATCGTGACCATGGCGGCCCGCTGCGGCATGCCCACCTCAGCGGACCTCGGAGCTCGGCGCCCTGAGATCGCGCATGATCGAATCGGTGACCGCATCGATCTCCTGCGTGCCGTCGACGCGGTCGACCACCCCGCGCGCCTCGTAGTGGTCGATCACCGCCAGCATCGGGGGGACCTGCTTCTCGAGGCGGGCCCGCACCACCTCCGGGCGGTCGTCGTCACGCTGCACCAGCGGCGTGCCGTCGTTGTCGCACGTGCCCTCGACCTTCGGCCGATCGTGGCTGGCGTGGTACGTCGTACCGCACGTCGGGCACTGGAAGCGCCCCGCGACACGGCGGATGATCTCCTCGGTCGGGACATCGATGAAGATGACGCGCCAGATCCGCTCGCCGTGCCCGGCGAGCGTCTCGTCCAGGGCTTCGGCCTGGCCCACCGTCCGCGGGAAGCCATCGAGGATCGCGCCACGGGCGGCATCGGGCTGCGCCAGGCGCTCCATGAACATCGCGATCGTGATCTCGTCGGGGACGAGCTCGCCGCGCTCCATGTACTGCCGCGCCTGGTCCCCGACCGACGTGCCGTCGCGCAGCGCCTGGCGGAACAGGTCGCCCGAGGCGAGATGCGGCAGGCCGAGCTCACGCGACAGGATCTCGGCCTGCGTGCCCTTGCCGGCGCCCACGGCGCCAACGAGGAGGACGATCCGGCGGGCTGGTGTCGGGGCGACGCTCACCGGATGAAGCCCTCGTAGTTGCGCATCATCATCTGCGCCTCGAGCTGCTTCATCGTCTCGACGACGACGCTGACGACGATGAGGATGCTCGTCCCGCCGAGCTGGAGCTGGCTCGTGCCGGGGATGAGGAACGAGACGATGAGCGGCAGCACGGCGATGGCACCGAGGAAGACGGCGCCGCCGAGCGTGATCCGGTTCGTGATGCGCGACAGGAAGTCCTCCGTCGGCTTGCCGGGCCGGATGCCGGGAATGAAGCCGCCGTTCTTGCGCAGGAAGTCGGCGGTCTGGTCCGGCCGGAACTGGAATGCGGTGTAGAAGTAGGTGAAGAAGACGACGAGGAGGAAGAAGAGCGCCCCGTAGACGACCGGCGTCTCGGTCGACAGGGTGCGAGCGATCCACGATGCCGCCGCCGAGACCCAGGCAATCTCGCTGTTCACGAAGTAGCTCGCGATCGTGGCCGGGAAGAGGAGGATGCTGATCGCGAAGATGATCGGGATGACGCCCGCCATCGTCACCTTGAGCGGCAGGTACTGCGTCTGGCTCTGGTACATGCGCCGGCCGCGGACGCGGCTGGCGTACTGCACCGGGATGCGCCGTTGCCCCTCGTTGATGAAGACGACCGCGGCGATGACCACGATCGAGATCACGATGAACGGCACGATCGTCAGCGGCTCGGGACCGGTCACGATCGGCGCGGCCTGGCTCGGCAGTCGCGCCACGATGCCGGCGAAGATGATGAAGCTGATGCCGTTGCCCAGGCCCTTCTCGCTGATCAGCTCACCGAGCCACATCAGCAGGATCGTGCCAGCGGTCCAGGAGATGAGGAGCGCAAGGGTGTCGATGCTGAAGAGGCTCGCGCTGGGCAAGACGCCCGCGTTGGCAAGCACGACGCTGAAGCCATAGCCCTGCGCGAAGGCCAGCGGCACCGTCAGCAGCCGCGTGTACTGGTTGATCTTGTTGCGGCCGTACTCGCCCTCCCGCGCCAGC
>DAINOY010000003.1:0-19189 GCA_036743735.1 Chloroflexota bacterium | reverse complement strand
CGGCTGCAGCCGAAATGGATCGTCATCATCGGTGGGCCGAACGCCATCAGCCCGGCCGTCGAAGAGGCGCTGAAGGCGTACACCCCGGGGCCGGTCAATCGCGTGAACGGGGTGGACCGATACGACACCGCCGCGGGCATCGCCCAGTCGCACTTCCCGACCGCCGACGTCGTCTACCTCGCCACCGGCGAGAACTATCCCGATGCGCTTCCGGGCGGCAACGCCGCCGCCATCGAGGATGGACCGATTCTGCTCGTGACCCATGACACGATGCCGGCCGCAACCCTCGCGCAGATCGAGCGGCTCAAGCCCGATCGCGTCGTGGCGCTTGGCGGTTCGGGCGTCATCGGCGACGCGGTGCTCGATGCGGCCGCGCAGTGGGGCGCCACGACGACGCGCCTCGCCGGTGCGGACCGCTACGCCACGAGCGTCGAGATCAGCAAGTCGCTCTGGTCATCGGCGAGCTCGGTCTACATCGCCACCGGCGCATTCTTCCCGGACGGCCTCGCGGCAGCGGCGCTGGCCGCGCGAGACGGCGCCCCGCTCCTCCTGGTGAAGGGCGGCATCGTGCCGGACGTGGTCCTCAACGAGCTGCGACGGCTCGAGCCTCAACGGATCGTGATCATCGGTGGTCCGGCGGCGGTGCCGGACGGCACGCGGGACGCGCTGCTGTACTACTGACCGGTACCTGCCGCGGGTCGCGGCTAGTACGGATCCGGGCGTCGAGCGGGCACCATCGGGCCATGGAGGTCTGGCAGACGCAGCCGTAGGGTCGAGGGCAACGACCCAGCGTGCCCGAGGAGCCCCGACCCGCAGCCATGCGTTCCCTTCGCCTGACCAGCCTCGCCACGGCGATCCTGCTCGCCGCCGCCGTCATCGGTGTCAACCCCAGCCAGAGCGCCGCCGTTGGGGGTGACCAGTTCGTCGCGCTCGCCAACGCGAAGCGCGCGTCGGAGGGCAAGCCACCGGTCAGCCTCTCCGCGGCGGTCGACCAGATCAGCGTCGAGCGCGCGAACGCCATGGCTGCCAGCGACAACTTCGCGCACGACCTCCCGTACGTCGAGCGCCGGCTGCGCGAGCTGGGCCAGTGCTTCAGCAGCTACGGCGAGATCATCGCCTGGGAGCGCGGCTACCCGAGCCAGTCGTACCAGCGCACGGTTGACGGCTGGTGGGCATCGCCCGGCCACCACGCGATCATCGCCGGCGACTACAACGCCGCAGGCGGCTCGTGGACCCTCTCCGGGGCGACGAACAAGCTCTACTCGGTGATGATCTTCGTGAAGCTGTGCAGCGCGCCGGCGCCCACGCCGCCTCCGCCACCGTTGGAAGATGTGAGCCGCCTGGCCGGTGCCGACCGCTACGCCACCGCCGCGGCGATCAGCACGGCCACCTTCGGCGCTGGCGTGCCCGTCGCGTTCGTGGCCACGGGCGGGAACTTCCCCGACGCGCTCGCGGGCGCCGCCGCGGCTGCCTACCTGAACGGCCCGGTCCTGCTCACCGCGGGCAGCTCGCTGCCGTCGTCGACCGCCAATGAGCTCGCCCGACTCAAGCCGGGGCGGATCGTCATCCTGGGCGGAACCGGCGCGGTCTCGAAGGGCGTGGCGTCGGCGCTTGGTGCGTACGCGCCGGTCTCGCGCATCGCGGGCGGCGATCGCTACGAGACCGCCGCGGCGCTCAGCCGTGAGACGTTCCCGCAGGGCGTGGGCGTGGCCTACGTCTCGACGGGTCGCAACTTCCCCGATGCCCTGGCCGGCGGCGCGGCGGCCGGTCGTGATCGCGGGCCGGTGCTCCTGGTGCGTGGTGACGAGATCCCGGCGGCCACCGCCACCGAGCTCGCCCGGCTGCGTCCCGGGCGGATCGTGATCCTCGGCGCGAACGGCGTGGTGAGCGACGGCGTGGCCGCCGCCCTGGGCCAGTACGCCAGCGTCTCTCGCCTGGCGGGTGCCGATCGCTACGCCACCGCCGTCCGGGTCAGCCAGAGCGGCTTCGCGCCCGACGCGCCGCGGACCGTCTACGTCGCCACCGGCGCGAACTTCCCGGACGGGCTGGCGGGCGGCCCCGTGGCCGGGCTCGCTCCGGGCCCGCTCCTCCTCGTCCCGTCGAATGCGCTGCCCTCGGTCGTCTCGGCCGAGCTCCAGCGGCTCAGTCCGTCGAAGGTCGTGGTGCTCGGCGGCCCCGGGACGGTGTCCGATGCCGTCGCGCGCGCCATCGACGCGGTGGTGAACTAGCCTCTAGTCGACCGCCAGCACCTGGCGCCAGATCGCGTGCATCCCGGAGCGATGCCGCTCGACGTCGAACCGCTCGGCGGTCGCGGCCACGGTCTGCGGGTCGTAATCCGGCACCCCGGCCAGCGCCGCCGCGAAGTCGCCATCCTCGACCAGCGTGCCGTTGATGCCGTCGGTGATGACGTCGCGCAGGCCGCCCACCGATCGCGCCACGACCCAGCGGCCCGCCGCAATCGCCTCGGCCGCCACGAGGCCGAAGCCCTCGTCATCCGATGGCATGAGGACCACGTCGTGCGCCGCGAGGAGCGCCGGCACCTCGGCCGGCGAGACCTCGCTGATGCCCGGCCCCAGGATCGTGTCGGCGAGCGTGCGGGCCACCTCGATCCCTTTGCCAGGCGTGGCGCCGCCCAGGTAGAGCACCCGCCGCTCGGCCGGTCGCGGCCTGACCCCGAAGCGGGCACGATCGATTCCGGGGGGAACGATTTCCGGGTCGCGCCCCAGGGAGCGGACCCACGCGGCGGTCTGCACCGAGTTCGTGACGACGGCATCGGCCCGGCGGACCACCAGGCGCGCCAGGACGCGGAGGATCCAGCGGCGTGCGGCCATCTCGCGCACGTCGCCGCCGTGGGCGTAGACGACCAGCGGCAGGCGGCGGAGGCGCGATGCGAGCAGCGCGATCGGGCCGGTCGGCAGCACGAAGTGGCACTCGACCCCGTCGAAGGTGCCGCGCGCCGTCAGGGAACGCCACAGGACCGACCAGGCGCGACCCAGCCCCGGTCCACGGTAGTGCCGCGGGGCGACGACATCGGCCTCCACGCCGTCCAGCCGGTCGCGCACGAAGGCGCCGGCCGCGGGCCGGTCGGCGGTGGGGTAGCGCGCCGTGATCACGAGCAGTCGCATCGGTCTGTGCGGATGGTAGGCGAGCGCCACCGGTAGAATCGCCGCCATGACGAGCATTGCCCGCGCCCAGCGCCCGGATGGGCGCGCTCCGAACCAGTTGCGGCCGGTGAAGATCGTGCCTGACTACCTGAAGTTCGCCGAGGGATCGGCCCTGATCCGCGTCGGTGACACACGCGTGCTGTGCGCGGCGACGATCGAGGATCGGGTGCCGGGCTGGATGCGCGGACGCGGCGCCGGCTGGGTGACCGCCGAGTACAGCATGCTGCCGCGCGCCGGAACCGAGCGCAGCCAGCGCGAGTCGTCGAAAGGGCGGATCGGCGGCCGGACGCACGAGATCCAGCGGCTCATCGGGCGGGCGCTGCGCGGGGTGATCGACCTCTCGAAGCTGGGCGAGCGCACGATCACGCTCGACTGCGACGTCCTGCAGGCCGACGGCGGCACACGCACGGCCAGCATCACCGGCGCGTACGTGGCCCTCGCGCGGGGCCTGCGGAAGTACGGCATGGGGCATCTCGTGACCGGGCAGGTCGGGGCCGTGAGCGTCGGGATCTCGGCCGGCACGATCCTGCTCGACCTCAACTACGCCGAGGACTCGAGCGCCGACGTGGACTTCAACGTCGTCATGACCGATGACGACCGATTCGTCGAGATCCAGGGCACCGCCGAGCACCGATCGTTCGACCGAGCGCAGATGAACCAGATGGTCGACCTCGCCGCTGCCGGCATCCGTCAGCTCTTCACGCTTCAGCGCCAGGCCATCGAGGCCTCCGCGGGCGAGTGAGGCGTCTCCTCGTCGCGACGGCGAATCCCGGCAAGCAGCGCGAATTCCGGCGCATGCTCGCGCCGCTGGATGCCGAGATCGTCACGCCGGATCAGCTCGGGATCGACCTGGATGTCCCGGAGCCATATGACACCTATGCCGAGAATGCGATCACCAAGGCACAGGCCTATCGCGATGCCTCGGGGCTGGCCGCGCTGGCCGATGACTCGGGGATCGAGGTCGCGGCGCTCGACTGGGCGCCCGGGCCGCGCAGCGCGCGCTTCGGCGGTCTCGAGGTGCAGGACCGCGCCGCGCACCTGCTGAGCCTGGTCGGTGACGCGGTCGATCGCCGCGCGCGGATGGTCTGCCTCCTCGCCGTCGCCAGTCCGGGCGACGACGGCGAGGTCCGCACCTTCGAGGGCGTGATGGAGGGCTCGCTGGCGCTGTTCCCGCGCGGGTCGGGCGGCTTCGGCTACGACCCGATCTTCCTGCTCCCCGCCGGCGTGACGACCGGTGAGCTGCCCGAGGCCCAGAAGGACGCGGTCTCGCACCGTGGCCGTGCCGTCGAGGCGGCGCTGCCGTACCTGAGGGAGCTGTTGGCGGGGTACTGACCGCTGCGCGCCGCGCGTGGGCGGTTGACCGGACGCCGACTGGTTCGAATTCATCCCAGGCGCGCGTTACGCGGCTGAGCGTCGCCGGAAGGCGGGTCGGAGCGCCCTGAAGCGCACCTGACGTGAATCGAGACGGCTCGTGGGCGGTCCGGGACGCATAACGTGCGTGTGGCCTGAATTCGGACGGCTCGCGGCACCATCGATCGCCACAACGCGACGCGTGCCCTGAATCTCGACGCGATCGGCCGCGATCGGCCGCGTTCGACCGCATGGGCGGCGGGCGCGACGTTGCGGATGGACCGGATCGGTGATCCGTGTTTCGCTGCTACCCTGCGCCCTCCCCCGGACCACCGGACCACTCCGAACCACCCCATGGTCCCGGTTCCGGGACGGGGCATGCATCGGTACTGTCAGCCATAGTCCGCACCGAACCTGGAGTCCGAGCGCCGTCGTGTCCCGAGCATCGTCCGTCCTGCTGGCCTTCGTCCTCCTCGCCGGTGCCGTGGCACCCGTCGCCGCCTCCTCGACCCCGGCGCCTGGAGCGGTCGCACCGCACGACGCTGACGAGCCGCCGACCCAACCATCGCTCGACAAGGTCGCGGCAGCCGATGAGCCGGTCATCCTGCCGGACCGCGTCGCGGTCGCCTGGCGCGATCCCGCGGCTCCGGACGGCCGCACGCTCGAGGCGAGCGGCCTCTCGACGATGTCGCTCGTGCCAGGCACGGCGACGGCCTCGCTCGGCGCGCCAGAGGTGGTGGCGACGAACGGCCGCCCCGTGGCCGAGGTCATCGCCGAGCTGCAGGCGGATCCGGCGGTCGCCTACGCCGAGCCGGTGTACGAGGTGCGGCTGGCTGACGAGGGGTCGGTCACCGCGGTATCGGTCAACGACACGAAGGCACCCGTGCAGTACAGCCTGGACCGGATGGCGGTCCGCGACGCGTGGTCGCTGACGCGCGGCGGCGGCAACGTCGTCGCCGTGCTCGATACCGGCGTGTCGTTCGTGCACGCCGACCTCGCCGGCCGGATGGCCGCCAATCCGGGTGAGCTCGGCGGCCGCAGCGGAGTCGACGATGATGGCAACGGCTTCGTCGACGACGACTACGGCTGGGACTTCGTCAACAGCGATCGGGACCCGCGGGACGACAATCGCCACGGCACGTGGGTGGCGGGGATCATCGCCGCCAACCCGAACAACGCGCAGGGCATCGCCGGGATCAGCTGGAGCGACAAGATCCTGGCGGTGAAGACGATGGGCGCCGACGGCATCGGGAACACCGCGGCCCTCGCCGCCGGGATCCGGTACGCGGCGAACCGCGGCGCCAGCATCATCAACATGAGCGTCGGCGGGTTCCCGTACTCGCAGGCGGTGGCCGATGCGGTGGCCTACGCCTGGAGCAAGGGCGCCGTCCTGGTCGGCGCGGCCGGCAACAACCGACGCGAGGAGACGTACTACCCGGCCAGCTATCCGAACGTGGTCAGCGTCAGCGCTACCCAGCTCGAGGACGGCTTCGCCCACTGGTCGAGCTACGGCAGCGCGGTCGACGTCAGTGCCCCAGGCGCCGATATCTGGACCACGCATTGCCAGGGCTGCTCCCCCAGCTCGGCGGGCGGGACCGGCTATGCGTGGGTCAGCGGCACGTCATTCGCAACGCCGAACGTCGCCGGCGTGCTCGCGCTCATTCGCGCCCGGTACCCGTCGTGGTCGAACCAGCAGGTCGTCGACCGGCTCATCGCCACGACCGACGATCTCGGCTTCGCCGGCAAGGACAACCGCTACGGCTATGGCCGCGTCAACGCCTTCCGTGCCGTCGGCGGCAGCCCTGCTGCGGTGGCACGCCCTCCGGTAGATGGGCTCGAGACGAACAACTCGTTCGGGTCACCGCGCACCATTTCGGCGAACGGCACGTACGACCTCACGATCAACCCCGCGGGGGACGTTGACTACGTCGCGGTCGACATCCCGCGCCTCGGCAAGCTCACCGTCAGCGTCACCGCGGTGCCGGACCTGCGCACGGTGGCCGAGGTGCGCTCGAGCTGGAGCTTCCAGCCGATCGATCCGGTGCTCGAGATCTTCGCCTCGAACGGCACGCTGCTCCAGACCGTCGACAACCCGAGCGACTCGAGCGCGACCGAGGTGTCCACGAGGCAGGTCGACACCGGGCGACTCATCATCCGCGTCCGCAACTGGATGCCGAACGGCAGCCCGAGTGCCTACACCCTGACGACGAACTTCGTCGACGACGTGCCACCTGCGGTCGTGGCGATCTCCCCGTCGCACGGCAGCACGACCCGGGATGCGGACCTGCGCCCCACGGTCACGTTCAGCGAGCCGGTCAGCAACCTGTCGGCGGGCTCGCTTCGGCTTCTCGATGCGTCCGGCGCGACGGTCCCGGCTGCGGTGAGCTATGACGCCGCCTCGCGGCGCGCCACGATCATCCCGACCGGCGGGTTGCTCGGCGAGACTCGCTACACCCTGAGCGCCTCGAGCTCGATCAAGGACTCGGCCGGCCTCGCGCTGCCCACGAGCTCGTGGTGGTTTGCCACCGGTCGCGTGACGGGCCGCGCCGCGGGCGCCGATCGCTACGCCACGGCGGCCGCCGTCAGCGCCAGCCGATTCGATCCGGGCGTGCCGGTGGTCTACGTGGCCTCCGGGACGAACTTCCCCGATGCCCTGGCCGCCGGACCGGCGGCCGCTGCCGCGGGCGGTCCGGTCCTCCTCGTCACGCCGAGCCGCATCCCCGCGGCGACCGCGGCTGAGCTGGATCGATTGCGCCCCGCCAGGATCGTCGTTGCCGGCGGCACGAGCGTCGTGAGCGACGGCGTGCTTGCCGCGCTCCGGGGCTACGCCGGCACCGTCGAGCGGCGGGCCGGGGTCGATCGCTATGAGACAGCCGCCGCGATCAGCCATGACGCCTTCCTTCCGGGGGTCAGCGTGGCGTACGTCGCGGCCGGCACGAACTTCCCCGACGCTCTCGCCGGCGGCGCAGCCGCCGCAGCCCAGCGTGGCCCGGTCCTGCTGAGCCGGGGCACCGATCTGCCGGCCGCGACCGCCGCCGAGCTGGCGTACCTCAAGCCGCAGCGGATCGTCGTCCTGGGCGGCGCGGGGGTGGTGAGTGATGCCGTCCTGAACGCGCTGAGAGCCCACAGCAGCAGCGTGACGCGCCTGGCCGGCGCTGATCGCTACACGACCGCCGTGGAGGTGAGCCGTTCGGTGGCACCGTCCGGGTCCGCCGTCGTTTACGTGTCGACCGGCGTGAACTTCCCCGACGCCCTTGCCGGTGACCCGGTCGCGGGCCTGCGGGGTGCGCCGCTGCTGCTGCTGCCGTCGAACCGCCTCCCCGCCGAGGTCGCGGCAGAGCTGCAACGCCTCAACCCCTCGACCATCGTCATCCTCGGCGCGAGCGGCGTCGTCTCCGACGGCCTGCGGGCCGCGATCAGCGGCCTCTGGCCCTAGGCCGCCACGCCGGCTCGGGTAGAATCGGCGACCCGCAGAGGTCGCCGTCGCATGCGCTCGGTGCGCGTCCACCCCACCGCCGAGGTTTCGCCCGATGCCCGTATCGGGCCGGGCACGAGCATCTGGAACCAGGCCCAGGTGCGCGAGCGGGCAACCATCGGCGCGGACTGCGTCATCGGCAAGAACGTCTACGTCGACTTCGACGTGGTCATCGGCGACAACGTCAAGATCCAGAACAACGTCAGCGTCTACCACGGCGTGAGCGTCGAGGACGGCGTCTTCATCGGTCCGCACGTGTGTTTCACGAACGACCTCATGCCGCGGGCCATCAACCTCGACGGCTCACCCAAGACCGATGACGACTGGGAGGTGAGCCCGATCGTGGTCCGCCACGGTGCGGCGATCGGCGCGAACAGCACGATCCTGCCGGGGGTCACAATCGGCCGCTGGGCCATGGTCGGCGCCGGCAGCGTGGTCACCCGCGATGTCGCAGATCACGAGCTGGTGGTCGGCAACCCGGCGCGGCGTCTCGGATCGGCGTGCTCCTGCGGTCGACCGCTGCGTGACGAGCCCGACGGAACGCCGTTCACGGGTGACTGCCCTGGTTGCGGCCGCCCCTTCCCGCCGCCGGAGGCGCGGTGAAGGTTCTCACGGTCGTCGGTGCGCGCCCGCAGTTCATCAAGGCGGCACCGGTCAGCCGCGTGCTGCGCGAGCGGCATGCCGAGCTGCTCGTCCATACCGGGCAGCACCACGACGACGCGATGAGCGGCGCCTTCTTCCGCGAGCTCGAGCTGGCGCCGCCGGACCTCGACCTTGGGGTCGCCGGCGGCGGTCACGCGGCGATGGTCGGCGAGATGCTGCTGCGCCTCGAGCCGGTGCTGCTCGAGCACGAGCCGGACGGCGTCCTCGTGTACGGCGACACGAACTCGACCCTGGCCGGAGCGCTGGCCGCGGCGAAGGTCGCCTTCCCCGGGGGGCGACGCCCGTGGCTCGCGCATGTCGAGGCCGGGCTGCGCTCGTTCAACCGCGCCATGCCCGAGGAACGGAACCGGATCGTCGCTGACCACCTGGCCGACCTGCTCCTGGTTCCGACGCAGCGGGGGCTGAGGAACCTGGAGCGGGAAGGGCTTGCGGAGCGCGCCGAACTGGTGGGCGACGTCATGGTCGACGCCTTCGCCTGGGCGCGCGAGCGCGTGAGCGGGACGCCGTCACTCGCCGGTGCGGCAGCGGGGAGCTACGTGCTGCTCACCATGCATCGCGCCGAGAACGTGGACGACCCGGCGCGCCTCGGCGCGTGGCTGGAGGCGATGGAAGACCCCACCCCGGTGATCTTCCCGGTCCATCCGCGGACGCGCGCGAGGCTGGAGCGCGACGAGCTTCACCTCCCGGAGAACGTGAAGCTGATCGAGCCGTGCGGCTACCTCGAGATGACGGCGCTCGTCGGCGGCGCGCTCCTCATCGCGACCGATTCCGGCGGCCTTCAGAAGGAGGCCTACCTGGCCGGCGTCCCATGCCTCACGCTGCGGGGCGAGACCGAGTGGACCGAGACGGTCGAGGCCGGCTGGAACCGGCTGGCGGTCGCGGCACCCGGCATGCTGCACAATGTGCTGCGCGACGCCGAATTGCTGCGCCGCGACCGACCACGGCCGTCGCTCTTCGGCCCGGGCGACGTCGCGCAGCGGGTCGTCGCGTCGCTCGAGCGTCTTGACGCAGCATCCAGGGAGTCCACCGCATGATCCCGATCGCCAGGCCGACGATGGGCACCGAGGAGCGCGACCTCGTCTGGAGCGCGCTCGAGTCCGGTTCACTGGCGCAGGGCGCACGCGTGCGCGAGCTTGAGGAGCGCTTCGCCGCCTTCATCGGGGTCCGGCACGCGGTCGCGACGAGCTCCGGGACGACCGCGCTGCACCTGTCGCTGCTGGCGAACGGGATCGGCGCCGGCGACGAGGTGATCACCGTCCCGTTCACCTTCATCGCCAGCGCGAACAGCATCCTCTACACCGGCGCGCGGCCGGTCTTCGTCGACATCGGTGAGGACGACTTCACGATCGACCCGACCCTGATCGAGGCCGCGATCACGCCGCGGGCCAAGGCGATCATGCCCGTCAGCCTGTACGGGCAGCCGGCTGACATGCCGGCCATCGTCGAGATCGCGGATCGTCACGGCCTGGCGGTGATCGAGGACGCCTGCCAGAGCCACGGGGCGCAGATCGACGGGCGGCGCAGCGGATCCTGGGGCGCCGGCGCCTTCAGCTTCTACCCGACGAAGAACATGACGAGCGGCGAGGGCGGCATGATCACCACCGATGACGCGGAGCTGGCCGAGCGTGCCCGCCTGCTGCGCGAGCACGGCATGAAGGTCCGCTATCACCACGACGTCATCGGCTACAACTTCCGCATGACCGATGTCCACGCCTCGATCGGCCTGGCGCAGCTTCCCAAGCTCGAGGCCGCCAATGCGCGACGCCAGGGGATCGCGGCGCGCTACGACGCCGAGCTGGTTGGCGTCATCGCGCCGCGCGTGGCCCCGGGACGGAGTCACGTCTACCACCAGTACACGATTCGCGTGGCCCGCCGCGACGAGTTCGTCGAGCGGCTGAAGGAGCGTGGCGTCGGGAGCGGCATCTACTACCCGATCCCGGTCCATCGCCAGAAGCCATACCTCGCGCTCGGCTACGGCGACGTCGCGGTCCCGGTCACCGACCGGCTGACCGCCGAGGTGCTCAGCATCCCGGTTCATCCATCGCTGACCGATGCGGAGGTCGACGCGGTGATCGCCGCGGTCAACGAGACGGCCGCCGAGCTCGGGCCAATCGACGCCGGGCGCGTGACCGCATGACGAACGGGAGCGTCCTGCGCGCCGGGGTCGTGGGGCTCGGGATGATGGGTCGCAACCACGTCCGCGTCCTGGGCGACATGCCCGGCATCGAGCTCGTGGCCGTGGCGGACCCGGACCGCGAGGCGCTGCGCCGAGCGACGACGGGACGCGCGGCGCGCGGCTACGCCGACCCCGGCACGATGTTCGCCGAGGAGCAGCTCGACCTCGTGAGCATCGTGGCGCCGACCTCGCTCCACCTGCCCGTTGCCCTGGCCGCGCTCCAGTCGGGCGCCAACGTCCTGGTCGAGAAGCCGATCGCCTCGACCCGCGAGGAGGCGGAGGAGATGATCGCCGCGGCCCGTGACGCGGGGAAGCTGCTGACCGTCGGGCACATCGAGCGCTTCAACCCCGCGGTCCGCGAGCTGCGCCGCCGCCTCGATGCGGGCGAGCTGGGCCGCATCTTCCAGATCAAGGCGACGCGCCTCGGGCCCTTCCCGGCCCGGATCCGCGACGTCGGCGTGGTGATCGACCTTGCGCCACACGACCTGGACGTCATGCGCTTCCTGCTCAACAGCGACCCGGTGCGGATCTACGCGGAGACGGAGCAGCGCATCCACACCGATCACGAGGATCTCTTCGTCGGAATGCTGAAGTTCGCGAACGGCGCCATCGGCATCTGCGACATCAACTGGCTGACGCCCACGAAGCGGCGCACGCTGACGGTCACCGGCGAGCGCGGCATGTACGTCGCGGACTACATCAACCAGGACCTCATCTTCTACGCCAATCCCGAGGCGCCCGAGACCTGGGAGGATCGCGGCGCCGACGGGGCGGACCCGCCGATCACGAGCGTGACCGAGGGCGAGATGACGCGCCGCGCCGTCCGCAAGGCTGAGCCGCTTGCCGTCGAGCTCGGCGAATTCGCGCAGGCGGTGCGCGATGCCGGCCCGCCACCGGTCGACCCGCGAGACGCCATGGTCGCGTTGCTCCTGTCGAGAAAGATGATCGAGTCGGCGATCAACGGCGTGGCCATCTCGGGCACCGAGCTGGCCGAGGTGCTGGCGTGAGAATCGCGGTGGTCGGGCTGGGGCACATCGGCCTTCCGCTGGCGGTGCAGTACGCGAGCCGCGGGCACGAGGTCGTCGGGGTCGACGTCTCGTCGCGCATCGTCGACGCGATCAACCGCGGCGAGTCCCCGCACCTCGACGAGCAGACGCTGATCGACCGTGTGCCGGAGCTCCACGCTGCCGGGCGCCTGCGGGCCACGACCTGGGAGGACCCGTCCGGCGTCGCGGAGGCCAATGCCGTCGTCGTCATCGTGCCGGTCGTCGTCGACGACGATCGCCAGATCGACTTCGCGCCGATCGACGCGGCCACGCGCGACATCGCGGCGAACATCGGTCCGGAGACGCTCGTCATCTACGAGACGACGCTGCCGGTCGGGACGACGCGTGACCGGTTCGGGCCGATGCTCGAGAAGGGCAGCGGCCTGCACCTCGATCGTGACCTCTTCCTCGCCTTCAGCCCGGAACGGGTGCTGGTCGGCCGCGTCTTCGTCGACCTTCGCCGCTATCCGAAGATCGTGGGCGGCACGAGTGACGAGAGCACGCGCCGCGCGGTCGAGTTCTATCGGTCCGTGCTGGACGAAGGGACTGATGTCGTCGCGGTCGCCAACGCCGAGACGGCCGAGATGACGAAGCTGGCCGAGACGACCTACCGCGACGTGAACATCGCCTACGCCAACGAGCTGGCCCGCTACGCGTCTCGGCGCGGGATCGACATCCTCGAGGTCATCGGCGCCGCGAACTCGCAGCCCTACAGCCACATCCACCAGCCCGGGGTCGGTGTCGGCGGGCATTGCATCCCGGTCTACCCGCACTTCCTGTTCAACAACGACACCGAGCTGCGCATCCCGCCGCTGGCCCGCGCGATCAACGAGGGGATGGGCGAGTTCACCGTCGACCTCGTCGAGGAGCGGGTCGGCTCGCTCGAGGGCCAGCCGGTGCTCATCCTCGGCATCGCCTATCGGGCCGATGTGCGCGAGGACGCCTTCACCAGTGCGTACCGCCTGCGCGACGAGCTGCGCGCGGCCGGAGCGGTCGTCTACGCCCACGATCCGTACTTCGACGCGGAGCACCTGCGCGGCCGGGGCTTCGAGCCGTACGACCTCGACAACCCGGTGCCGGTGCGGGTCGCCGTGCTGCAGGCCGGCCACGAGGCGTACCGCTCGCTGGATCCCGCCTCGCTCCCGGGCCTCGCGCTCTTCGTCGACGGGCGCAATGCCCTCGACCGCGCCCCGTTCGACGCGGCCGGCGTGCCGTATGTGGGGATCGGACACTGACCGAGCCGCCCGCGGCCGTGACGGCGGAGGAGGCGCCGCAGGTCGGCCTGGCCGCTGGCCGCGGCGTGGTCGTCGTCCTGCCGACCTACGACGAGCGCGGCAATCTCGAGCGGATCGCGGACGCCATCCTCGGCGCGCTGCCGCAGGCGGGGCTGCTCATCGTCGACGACAACTCGCCCGACGGCACCGGGGCGCTGGCGGACACGCTCGCGGCGCAGGACCCGCGCGTCTCGGTGCTGCACCGGCCCGGCAAAGAGGGCCTCGGCGCGGCGTATCGCGACGGGTTCCGCCGCGCCCTCGACGACAGGGGCGTGGCGGCCATCGTGCAGATGGACGCCGACTTCAGCCACGATCCGGCGGTCCTGCCCGCGCTCCTGGCGCCGCTGATGCGCGACGCGGACCTCGTCCTCGGGACGCGGTACATGCCCGGCGGCGAGACGGTTGGCTGGCCGTGGTACCGGAAGCTCATCAGCCGCGCCGGGACGCTCTTCGCGCGAACCGTGCTGCTCCTCCCGTACCGCGACCTGACGGGTGGCTTCAAGGCCTGGCGGCGCGAGCTGCTCGAGTCGATCCGGATGCGCGAGGCATCGGCCTCCGGGTATGGGTTCCAGGTCGAGATGACGTGGTGGGCCCACCGTCGCGGCGCCACGATCGTCGAGATCCCGATCGTCTTCCGAGAGCGGCAGTACGGCCAGTCGAAGATGCGCGGCGCCATCGTCCGCGAGGCGTTCCTCATGGTCCTGCGCCTGCGCTGGCAGGCGATCACCGGCGGCTGGCGCCGCAGCTGAACGCAGCGGCGGAGGGTCGCGTCGCGCGGCGGCATCGGTTTCGCCCGATACCAGCACCACCGGCAAACGCAAGAAGCGCGACCGCTCGCGCGGTTCCGGCATCGTGCAATGGCGAGTGAGCGCCGAATCGGCTAGCATGCCCGCTGCCCAGTCGATCCCGCCGTCCTCGTTCGGCCTGCGCCGTCCGGTGACCGTCGACGGCCGACAGACCGCGCAGCCGCCCCGCGGCACGCCACGAACGAGCACGCAACCAGATGACCTTCCGCAACCGACCGACCCTCGACCGCAAGCATCGGCCCCGCTGGCAGGATGAGCGTCGCAGCCAGCAGCTCATCATCGCCGGCTTTGCCGCGGCGATCGCCGTCGCGCTGGGGATCTTCGGGGCGAGCGCCTGGACGACCTATCACGACGCGCACCAGCGTCAGATCGCGCTCGTGGGGGCGCAGCCCTTCACGCCCGACGACCTTGACCACCGGACCTCGATCCTCGCCGCGGAGCTGCAGTCGACCGCGGCCGACCTGCAGTCGCAGCTCGGCGGCCCGCGCGACCAGATCGTCCAGCAGCAGCTCAGCGTGATCCAGGACCAGCTCGGCAACCTCACCCAGAACGGGACGAACTCGCTGGTCGACGGCGCGTGGATGGAAGAGCACGCAGCCGCCTACGGGATCAGCCTCACCGACGACGAGATCGACGCCGAGGTCCAGCGCCGCACCACGAACCCAGAGCGCCGTCACCTCCTCGCGGTGATCGTCAACGCCACGCCGCCGGCATCAGGCTCTGGCGCCGGAGCCGCCGGCGAGCCGACCGACGAGGAGTTCGCGACGGCCGAGAAGGAAGCCCAGGCGGCGCTCGACCGGATCAACGGCGGCGAGGACTTCGGCGCCGTGGCCGCTGACGTGAGCGAGGACGCGACCTCGAACTTCCAGGGCGACCTCGGGCTGGTCGAAGCCGACAGCCAGGTCTACGGCGAGCTCTTCACGGCGGCGGATGGCGCGGAGGCCGGCCAGGTCATCGGTCCGGTGAAGACCTCGAAGGGCTACGCGATCGTCAAGCTCGTCGAGCGCATCGAGGCGGGCCCGAACGAGCTCTTCGAGCAGGTGCTCGACGCCAGCGGCGTCTCGGACGCTGCGTACCGCGGCTACATTCGCGACGAGCTGCTCGACGACCGTTTCACGAACTACTTCACGACCGAGGTCGTGAAGAACCCCGGGCCGCAGCGCCGCGTGGCGCAGATCTTCATCGCCGGCCAGCAGGGGATCCCGGTCCCGCAGCAGCGCATCCGGCACATCCTCATCCAGCCCATCCCCGGCGCAGACAGCCAGGCCGATGCCACCGACGAGCAGTGGGCGGCGGCGCTGGAGGAGGCGCAGCAGGTTCGCGAGCAGCTTTCCGCCCCGGACGCCGACTGGAACGCGATCGCGGCCGCATCCAGCGACGACGCGGGCTCGCGGAACAAGGGCGGCGACGTCGGCTGGTACGACCCGGCGAGCTCGAACTTCGACGCCGACTTCAAGGCGGGGATCACCGGGCTGGCCGAGGGCGACCTGTCGGAGCCGATCAAGACCCAGTTCGGCTACCACATCATCCAGGTCTACGGGCACCGGATCAGCCCCGAGGCCCAGGCGACCGACCTCGTCGCGCAGCTGCGCGACGATCCCGACTCGTTCGCCCAGGTGGCGCGCGAGCAGAGCGAGGATCAGGCCAGCGCCGCCGACGGTGGGGTCCTGGGCTGGGTGGCCCCGTACGAGCTGCCCGAGGCCCAGGACGAGGCGGTCTTCGCGCTCTCCGGCGTGAACGCGATCAGCGACCCTGTGCAGGCGGCGAACGGCTGGTACATCTACAAGCTGCTCGCCACCACGGCCAGCCGCGAGATCGATGCGAGCCGGCTGCAGCGCATCACCTCGCAGGGGTACGACCGATGGTTCGCCGAGCAGAAGCAGGGCAGCCAGATCTGGATCGACCCGGAGTTCGCGCCGGCGCCCAGCACGCCGGCGACAGCCTGACGGTTCCCCAGGACCGATGAGCCAGCCGCGGAGCCTCGACGCGCTCGTCGCCGCGGCAGGCCTCGACCCGGCCGCCGGCCTGCAGGTCGTGGCCGGAGACCGCCTGGCGGCGGTCGCGTTCGACCCGAGCCTGCCGCTGCTCGTCGTGCGCCGTGCCGCCGGCAGTGGCGCCGAGGCTGAGCCGCCGCTGCCCGGGCGGCATGCCCGCGCGACGCCGGTGAGCGTGCTGCGGGCGCTCTACCCGCACGACCATCCGATCCGTCCGCTGCCGGACGGACCGCCGGTCCCCCTCGCCGCCCTGGACGAGGCGCGGCTGCTGGATGGCGAGTGGCTCGTCGCCCCGCTGCCGCTCGAGGACAACCTGGCCTCGCCGCACGGCATGGCGGCGATCTCGGCCCGGCTGCGCGCGCCGGACGGCTGTCCGTGGGACCGCAAGCAGACGCACGAGACGCTCCGTCCGTTCGTGCTGGAGGAGGCCTACGAGACGGTCGACGCCATCGAGCGCGGCACGGCCGCCGACCTGGCGGAGGAGCTGGGCGACCTCTACCTCCAGGTCATCCTCCATGCCCAGCTCGCCGCGGAGCGCGCCGAGTTCGACCTGACCGATGTGTACCGAACGCTCGGGGCCAAGATCGTGCGCCGCCACCCGCACGTCTTCGGCGGACTCGAGGTGGACGGCGTCGAGCAGGTGCTCGCGAACTGGGAGACGATCAAGGCGGGGGAGCGCGCCGAGCGCTCCGATGGCAAGCGCGACCGCGGGCCGTTCGGCGGCGTCGCCCGCGCGCTGCCCGCCCTGCCGGCGAGCCGTGAGATCCAGGAGCGCGCATCGGCGCTGGGCTGGGACTGGGAGCAGATCGGCGGCGTGTGGGAGAAGGTCGCGGAGGAGCTCGACGAGCTGCGCGTTGCCGGTGCCACCGATTCGCACCAGGAGCGGCTCCACGAGCTCGGTGACGTGCTCTTCGCCCTCGTCAACCTCGGCCGCTGGCTCAAGCTCGACCCGGAGGAGGCGCTGCGCGCCGCGAACCGGCGCTGGATCGACCGCTTCGAGCGCGTCGAGGCGCTGGCCGCCGAGCGCGGGGTGGACCTGGCGAGCCTGGATCTCGCCGGCAAGGACAGGCTCTGGGACGAGGTCAAGGCCGCGCCCCGCGGATAGGGGATCATCGGTCCACCGATGAGAATCGGGTTGGGACGCCGGTCCAGACACCAGACGCCATGCAGGAGATCAGCCCCATGGACTTCAAGCTGGAGCTCGTCGTGCTCCCGGTGAGCGACGTGGATCGCGCGAGAGGCCGTGCGCCTCGTGATTCGCCTGGATGACTCGGATCCCACCGATCCGGACTCCGCGGGTTCCGCTGAACCTGCTGGATGACTCAGATCGCGCTGGTGGGATCGTCCGCGCGTGATCTGAGTCGCCCAGTCGGATCGAGGTCCGGCTCAGGGCAGCTCGTAGAGGCAGACGCGCTCCCCGCCGAGCGTGCCGCACGCACGTTCCTGGCGCCGTTGCCACGCGTCCCGATGCTGACCAGCCCACGCAGGCTCCTCTTCAGCGCTGCCGATCACCCAGCGCACGCCCGCGCTCTCAAAGAGATCGCCGGCGTTGATGCCGTCGTGCGGCCGGCTCGTGAGGAGACGCGCCCCTGAGCTCATGCCCAGGATCGGGGCGAGGTCACCCTGGATGGCCGCCCTGGCCGGCACCAGCCGAGCCACCTCCTCCTGCATCTGCGCGATCTCGCGGCTGCCCGATCCCATCCATCCGGCCCATGCGCCGATGCCCGGCGCGGCCACGAGCAGGACGAACAGTGACGCCACCGCGATCCGCCCCGGCGCAGCGCGCACGAGGTCCGCGATCCGAGCCGCGCCGACCCCGGCGAGGAGTGCGAGCGCGGGCAGGACCGGCAGCAGGTAGCGGTTCGGCCGGTACGAGGCGAAGAGCAGCACCACGACCGGGACCCAGAACCAGCCAAGGACGATGGCCAGCTCGCGCCGCCGCTCGAGCGGTGTGCCGCGCCAGGCGACCAGCAGTCCAATGCCTCCGGCGACGAGCAGCGGCCAGGCCAGCGGCGCGACCGAATCGCTCTGCTCGGGCCAGCGGAGCAGCGCCTGCCACGCGTCTGCCAGGCTCGAAGGCCACTCGATCGGCGCCCAGATCCTGCGCGCCGCATCGAGGGCGGACGGATCGGCGAGCAACAGCGCCAGCCCCGCGCCCGCTGCCCAGGCCGCCATTGCCGCGACCGCCAGGCCGACCCGCCTCGGCCAGACGAGCATCGCCACGCCCAGGATGCCCGCGGCCATGAGCAGTGCGCGCGGCCTCGCCGCCGCCGCCGCCCCCAGGAGCACGCCCGCAACGAGGGCCGACCCATCACCGCGCCCCGACGTCAGGGCCACGAAGCCGGCGACGATGAACAGCGTCACGAGCGGCTCGAGCAGCGCGGTGCCTCCGTGGCCGAGCACCAGCGTGGCGCAGCCGAACGCCAGGGCGGCGACGAGGGCGGCGAGCGGTCCCCATCGGTCCTGCGTCCACCAGGCGATGAGCCCGACGGTGAGCACCGTGGCCAGGACCGAGACGAGGCGGGCCTGGACCAGGCCCGGGCCGAACAGCGCGAACGACGCGGCCGAGGCGAGGCTGAAGGGAAGGTTGACGGGCTGGAGCGCCCAGTCATCGGGCGCCCAGGCCCCGAGGACCACGAGGTTGCGAGCGTTGAGCACGTCCCAGCCCTCGTCAGTGAACGGAGAGCGGGAAATCGTCAGGCCAGAAGGCGGGTCGGCCGAGATCCGCAGGACGAGAAGCGCCGCGGTGAGAAGCATCGGGAGAGCCACCGGCAGGAGGCGTCGCGCGGGAGGCCACATGGGCGGGAGGATACGTGGCTCGCCTACCATGGGCGGCCGTGACCAAAGGCAGAGGCAGAGGCCCCACGCGGATCGCGATCCTGGTGCATGCGGTCGTGCCCGGCGACCCGCGCATCCAGCGCCAGGCGGACGCGCTTCTCGCCGCCGGTCACGAGGTCGACGTCATCTGCCTGCGCGAGGACGGACAGGAGCCGCGCGAGCAGGACGGCCACCTGCGCATCATCCGGCTGCCGGTGAACCGATGGTCGTCGAGCTTCGCCGGTCACCTGTTCGAGTACGTCGTCTTCACCGTCCTGGCCGCCTGGCGGCTGGCCCTCGAGCACGCCCGGCGCCGTTATCGGCTCGTGCAGGTCGCCACGCTGCCCGATTTCCTTGTCTTCGCCGCGCTGCCGCTGAAGCTGCTCGGCGTGCCGGTGCTGCTCGACCTGCACGAGGACATGCC
>DAINOY010000002.1:0-22221 GCA_036743735.1 Chloroflexota bacterium | reverse complement strand
TGAGACGCCCGACAACTCGGAGCTACCGGCCGAACCATTCACCACGGAATCACGCCCGGGCTGTCATGAGCGTGGCTTCGGAGCGTTCACAGGGTGGGTCTATACTCGCGATTCCCATGCTGAAGCTTTTCTCCCGGCTGGTGGACTCGAACGAGCGCGAGGTCCGCAAGCTGGAACCGTTCGTGGAGCGGGCGAACGCGCTCGAGCCCGAGTTCACCGCGCTCAGTGACGACGAGCTGCGCGGCAAGACCGCCGAGTTCCGCGCCCGCCTGGCCGATGCGCTGGGCGACATCCTGACCCCGATCGAGCAGCGCGAGGGCGAGCTGGACTCGGTCCTCACCGGTGACGACGCCGGGCGCGCGCGCGAGGAGCGCAAGGCGCAGGAGAAGCGCGAGCTGGAGCAGGTCAACGAGCGGCTCGACGACATTCTCCCGGAAGCGTTCGCCGCGGTGCGCGAGGCGATGCGCCGGGCGCTCGGCAAGCGCCACTACGACGTCCAGCTCTTCGGCGGGGTGGTGCTGCACCGTGGCGCAATCGCCGAGATGAAGACCGGCGAGGGCAAGACCTTCGTCGCGCCGCTGGCGGCGTACCTCAACGCCCTTGCCGGGCGTGGTGTCCACGTCGTGACCGTGAACGACTACCTCGCCAAGCGCGACGCGCAGTGGATCGGGCAGGTCTTCCATCGGCTGGGGATGAGCGTCGGCTCGATCCAGCACGACACCGCCTTCGTGTTCGACCCCGAGTTCCCCCAGACCGATGAGCGCCTGCGCAATCTCCGACCGGTCTCGCGGCGGGAGGCCTACGAGGCCGATGTCACCTACGGCACGAACAACGAGTTCGGCTTCGACTTCCTGCGCGACAACCTCGTGGTTGACCTCGCCAACCGCGTGCAGCGCGGCCACTGGTTCGCGATCGTCGACGAGGTCGACAACATCCTCATCGACGAGGCGCGGACGCCGCTCATCATCTCGGGGCAGGCCGAGGAGTCGGCCGACAAGTACCTTCAGTTCGCCCGCCTCACGCCGCGCCTCAAGGCGGAGGAGGACTACATCCTCGATGAGAAGCACAAGCAGGTTGCGATCACCGAGGCGGGCACCGAGAAGATGGAGGCCTGGCTCGGCGTCGAGAACCTGTTCGACAACGACTTCTCGATGGCGCGCCACCTCGAGCAGGCGCTGAAGGCCGAGGTCCTCTACCACCGCGACCGCGACTACGTCGTCAAGGACGGCGAGGTCGTGATCGTCGACGAGTTCACAGGGCGCCTCATGCCGGGCCGCCGCTGGAGCGAGGGCCTGCACCAGGCCGTCGAGGCCAAGGAGGGGGTGAAGGTCCAGAACGAGTCACGCACCCTGGCCACGATCACCTTCCAGAACTACTTCCGCCTGTACGCCAAGCTCTCGGGCATGACCGGCACCGCGGAGACCGAGGCCGAGGAGTTCGCGAAGATCTACAACCTCGAGGTCGTCGCGATCCCCACGAACCGGCCGATGGTCCGCGACGACTTCGCCGATCTCATCTACGCCAGCCAGCCCGGGAAGTGGAACGCGGTCGTGGACGAGATCGCCGAGGAGCACGAGAAGGGGCGGCCGGTGCTGGTCGGCACGATCAGCGTCGAGGTGAGCGAGATGCTGGGCCAGATGCTGACGCGCCGGGGCATCAAGCACAGCGTGCTGAACGCGAAATTCCACGAGAAGGAAGCAGAGATCGTGGCCCAGGCCGGACGATCGGGCGCCGTGACGATCGCCACGAACATGGCCGGCCGCGGGACCGACATCCTGCTCGGCGGCAGCCCCGAGGTGCTCGCCGCCGAGATGCTGCACAAGCGCGGCATCTCGGTCATCGAGGCGACGCCCGAGCAGTACGACGCGGCGCTGGCCGAGGCGGAGCGGGTCACCGAGGAGGACCGCGAGAAGGTCGTCGCGCTGGGTGGGCTGCACATCATCGGCACCGAGCGCCACGAGGCGCGCCGGATCGACAACCAGCTTCGTGGACGTGCCGGCCGCCAGGGCGACCCGGGCAGCAGCCGCTTCTACCTGTCGCTGCAGGACGATCTCATGCGGCGCTTCGCCAACGACCGCGTGCAATCGATCATGAAGACGCTCGGCTTCAATGACGAGACGGCGCTCGAGTCGAAGATGGTGAGCCGCACGATCGAGGGTGCCCAGACCCGGGTCGAGGGCTACAACTTCGACATCCGCAAGCACGTCGTCGAGTACGACGACGTCATCAATCGCCAGCGCGAGACGATCTACGCCGAGCGCGACCGGATCCTGCGACGCGCCGAGCTGTCCGAGACGATCCTGGCGATGGTCGAGGATGAGCTGACGGCACTGGTCGAGGAGCACACCGCGGCCGAATTCCCCGGAGAGTGGAACCGCGAGGGCCTGAAGACCCAGGTCGCCGGCATGCTGCCGAACCTCACCGCGGCGGACCTCGCGCCGATCGACGAGCTGAGTGACCCGACCGCCATCTCCGACCATCTCGGCGAGCTCGCCGAAGCGCGCTACGCCGCGAAGACCGACGAGATCGGCGAGGACGGGATGGGCGTGCTGGAGCGTCTCGTCCTGCTGCGGGTCATCGACACGCTGTGGGTCGACCACCTCACCGCCGTCGACGACATGCGTCGCGGCATCGGGCTGCGCGCCTACTCGCAGCGGGACCCGCTGAACGAGTTCAAGATCGAGGCGTATCGGATGTTCGACGAGCTCAAGTCGATGATCCGGCGCGACGTGGCGCGGACGATCTTCCGGGTCACCCTGGTGCGCGAGCCGCAGCCGGCCCAGCCCATGCGCAACGTGACGGAGGGCCGCGCACCGGCAGCCACGGGAGCAGGAGCGGCCGGGACCGCGAGCTCGACTTCTGGCGTGGCCGCCGGCACGGCGGTGGCCAGCGGCGGCGCGGGGAACGGCAGTGGACCGCAGCCGGCACGCGGCGGGCCGAAGATCGGCCGCAACGATCCGTGCTGGTGCGGATCGGGCAAGAAGTTCAAGAAGTGCCACGGGGCGTGAGCGGCGCGTAGCGCGTGGGTCTTGGCGCTGCCGCTCGCCGCTCTCCGCACGTCCGCTCACCTCATTGACGGCTGAACCGTCCGAATTCATCTCAGGCGCGCGTTGTGCGCCTCGTGCTCCACCGGCCCGCACGATTGGGGGTCGTGAGCCGCACCAGTGCGCACGCCGGATGAATTTGGACGGTTCGTTGCGGCCGAACACGAACAATGCGCACGGGGCATGAATTCGGACGGCTCGTGGCCTCCGCCGGCTTTCCGCGCTCGAAGCGAGCGTCGGGGAAGGAGCGCCACGCGGTCGTCGGCGGGTGGCCCTCGGATGCTCCCCTGCGCCAATCCGGTGAGGGCTGGCCAGCACCATCGGGCCTCTTGGCATCGTGGAGGCGGAGGGGTAGGATGACTCGATACAGGGACTCGAGACGGTCAGGATCTCGCAGGCCCTCGCTTCGTAGATGGAGGGATTCGTGAAGCAGCTGACGGCCCCAGCCAACCGAGACCCCGACCTTCTCGAGATCTCGCCAGCAGCCTCACTCCCACTCGTCACCAGATTCCGAGACCCAGAACAACCCTACGAAGACCTCATCATGTGCGAGCGCGATTGCATGCGCTGCACCTACGCCCAGACGCTCGACTGCGACGGCAACTGCGGCTCGTGCCCGCGACAGAGCTACTGCCCGTGCGTCAACCCGGCCAAGGTGCGCACGAAGCTGGCGCGTCCGTTCGAGGTCGAGGGCGCAGAGCTCCCGATGGTCCAGGCACTTGGACGCAATTAAGGACGAGGCGAGCCGGCTGGCGCGCCTCGTGGCCGATACGGCGGTGCGCCTTTGACCTCGCCACGAAGGAGTCTGAGCTCGCCGAGCTGACCGAGGCCTCGGCGAATCCCAACCTGTGGGACGACCCGGCCGCCGCGCAGGCCACGCTGCGGCGCGCCGAGGAGCTGCGTGATGAGATCGGCACCTGGCGTGATCTCGAGGCACGCGCGACCGGGCTGGCGGAGATGGCGGAGCTCGCCGCGGCGGAGGGCGAGGCGGCCGCCGAGATGCAGCCCGACCTCGAGCGAGACCTCGCGGCGCTCCAAACCGACTGGCAGCGCATGGAGTCTCGCCTTCTCCTCTCCGAGCCGTACGACGAGCGGCCCGCGATCGTCTCGATCTTCGCCGGCGCCGGTGGCACCGAGAGCCAGGACTGGGCCGAGATGCTGTTGCGCATGTACCTGCGCTGGGCCGAGCGCCACCGCTTCAAGACCGAGATCCTCGAGCAGACCGAAGGCGAGGAGGCGGGCCTCAAGAGCGTGACGATCAGCATTGGAGGCCGATGGGCCTACGGCCAGCTCCGCTCCGAGCGGGGCGTCCACCGGCTGGTTCGCATCAGCCCGTTCGACTCGCAGAAGCGACGTCACACGAGCTTCGCGCTGGTGGAGGTGATGCCCGAGGTGCCCGACGACGTGGCGGTCGAGATCGACGACAAGGACCTGCGGGTCGACACCTACCGCGCCTCCGGAGCTGGTGGCCAGCACGTGAACAAGACCGATAGCGCCGTCCGGATCACGCATCTGCCGACCGGCATCGTGGTGACCTGCCAGAACGAGCGCTCGCAGACCCAGAACCGTGAGCGGGCGATGGCCGTCCTGCGCGCCAAGCTCGTCGAGCGTGCCGTGCAGGAGCGCGAGGCGGAGATGGCGAGGCTGCGTGGCGTGCACGTCGAGGCGGGCTGGGGCAACCAGATCCGCAGCTACGTGCTCCAGCCCTACACGATGGTGAAGGACCTGCGCACCGGCGTGGAAACCTCGAATCCGAGCGCGGTGCTCGACGGCGAGATCGACCGGTTCATCGACGGGTACCTCCGCTCCCAGATCGGCGAGACGGTGGCCGCGGCGGAGAGCGGCGCCCCGTAGGACCTTCGTACGCCCCGGGTCCTGCCGATCGTGAGGCCGCCCGACCCGGCTCGCGGTGCTAGGCTCAGCGACGCTGATGACGACCTCGATCCTCCGCTCGCTGACGCGAGCCGCGCGTGGCAGTCGTGGTGCGCACAGCCGGGACGCGGCGGAACGTGCCGCTCCACCGGTCATCGCGCTCGCCGACGTGGGGATGACCTACCCGAACGGCAAGACCGCGTTGAGCGACGTCAGCGTGGAGATCCCCGAGCGTGACTTCGTCTTCCTGGTGGGGCAGTCGGGCGCCGGCAAGAGCACGTTCATCCGCCTGCTGATCCGCGAGCAGGTGGCCACGACCGGCCGCGTGATCGTCGCGGGCCGCGACCTTGGTCGCCTGCGCCGCCGCCAGGTGCCCGCGCTGCGCCGCCGGATCGGGATCGTCTTCCAGGATTTCCGGCTGCTGCCGCAGAAGACGGTCCATGAGAACGTCGCCTTCGCGCTCGAGGTGACCGGGGCACCGGGTCGCCGAATCCGCACGCGCGTGCCGCAGCTGCTCAGCCTGGTTGGCCTCCAGGATCACGCGCATCACCTGCCCACGCAGCTCTCGGGCGGCGAGCAGCAACGCGTCGCCATCGCGCGGGCGCTCGTCCACGACCCGGCGATCCTCATCGCCGACGAGCCGACCGGCAACCTCGATCCGGTCACCAGCTGGGAGATCATCCAGCTCCTCATCCACATCAACGAGCTGGGCACGACGGTCCTGATGGCGACCCACAACCAGGAGATCGTCAACGCCATGCGGCGCCGGGTGCTGGCCCTGGAGCACGGACGCCTGGTGCGCGACGAGACCAGCGCCGCCTACGAGCGCGAGTACTAGGCCGATGCCCGCGGTTCGCTTCCTCGCCTTCACCGTCGTTCGCGCCTGGCAGGGCTTCTGGCGCAACGCGATGATGAGCCTGGCCGCCACGGCGACGGTCATCCTCATGCTCGTCCTGCTCTCCGGCCTCTTCATCGTCATCACCGGCCTGAACGCCGGGCTCGAGTTCATCGAGAGCAAGGTGGGCGTGACCGCCGAACTGACCGATGGCCTGCCCGGTATCGCGGTCGACCGGCTCATCGCGCGGGTCGAGGCGCTCCCGGGAGTCGAGCGGGTCGACTACGTGTCGCCATCGGAGGCGATGGCGCGTCTCGAGGAGACCTACCGCGAGAGCGGCCGGTCGCTCGACCTCGGCGGGCCCGACAGCCCGATCACGATCTACGCCAGCATCGAGGTCAAGCTCAGCGACCCCGAGGCATCGAACGGCGTGGCGGCCGCGCTCCAGGGCGATCGAGCGATCGAGAAGATCACGACGAAGCAGAGCCAGTACGAGCAGCTGCTCAACATCACGAACCTGGTGCGCAACGTGGGGCTCGTCGCCATCGGCCTGGTGGGGCTGACCGTGCTGTTCATGATCGTCAACACGATCCGAATCGCGGTCTTCAGTCGCAGCAGCGAGATCGAGATCATGCGACTCGTGGGCGCGAGCGACTCCTTCATCCGCTGGCCGTTCATCCTGGAGGGGATGCTCTGCGGGCTCGTGGGGGCGATCGTGTCGATCGTCCTCGTCGCGCTGATCTGGGACCCGATCCAGCCGGTGATGTTCGACGTCTTCAAGGTCAGCAGCCGGGTCGGCACCCACTTCCTCGCCACGCTGTCGGCCCTGCTCCTCGGCGCCGGGCTCGTCGTGGGCGCCCTGGGCAGCTGGATCAGCGTCCGCTCCTACCTCGCCGACGCGAGCTAGAGATCAGCGAATCTTCATATCCCCGATATCGGGGCCTGGGTCGCTCGGTGCTATGCTCGGCCATCCGATGACCCCTACCGGCCCCGAACCGGCGGGCGTGCCCACGCCCCAGCCGCCGGCCTTCGACCCCAACGTCGCTCCCGGATCACGCGACCACGACCGTCCGCGCCTGCGGGGAGGCACGCCGGTCGCGTGGGTCGTGTCGCTCGTGCTCTCCGCCGTCGTCGGCGCCATGCTGTTCCTCGCCGGATTCCTCGTGGCGGGCGGCACCGGTGCTGGGAGCGGCTGCGCCGCGCCGAACGAGTCGTTTGCGCCGTTCTGCGAGGCCTACGACAAGCTCAAGGACCAGTACGTCGATCGCCTTGATGACCAGAAGCTGGCCGAGGGCGCCATCCAGGGCATGTTCCAGTATGGCGTGGCGGATCCGTACAGCGCCTACATGCCGCCGTCCGACTACCAGAGCGCGCTGGGCGACCTCTCTGGCAAGTTCGAGGGCATCGGCGCGGAGATGGCGCTCAAGAACACGGCCGATGAGGGCAACCTCGAGGCCTGTCCGGAGCTGAGCGATACGTGCGTGCTCGTCGTCGTGGCGCCGATCGCCGGATCGCCGGCGGAGGCAGCGGGCCTGCAGGCCGGTGACATCGTCCGCGCCGTTGATGGCACCAACGTCAACGGCTCGACGATGCAGGACCAGATCAGCAAGGTGCGCGGCAAAGCCGGCACTGACGTGACGCTGAGCATCGAGCGGGACGGCGACTCGTTCGACGTGACCATCACCCGCGCCGAGATCCAGATCCAGGAGGTGGAGTCGCGGATGCTGCAGCCGGGCATCGGCTTCATCGGTCTCAACGGCTTCAGCGATGCGAGCCCGGATCAGTTCCGCACCGCGCTCCGGGGGCTGTTGGACGACGGAGCAACGAAGATCGTCTTCGACCTCCGCGACAACCCCGGCGGCTACATCGTCGCGGCGCAGGAGATCGCCAGCGAGTTCATCGACTCCGGGCTCATCTTCAGCCAGGAGTCGGCCGGCGACCAGACGAAGGACTGGGAGGCGACCGGGAACGGCCTGGCGACCGATCCCTCGATCGACGTCGCGGTGCTCGTCAACGGCGGGAGCGCCTCGGCCTCGGAGATCGTCTCCGCGGCCCTGAAGGAGAGCGGCCGCGCGACGATCGTTGGGCAGCCGACCTTTGGCAAG
The DNA here is from genome assembly GCA_036743735.1 of Chloroflexota bacterium. Lineage (GTDB taxonomy): Bacteria > Chloroflexota > Limnocylindria > QHBO01 > QHBO01 > JBDTNK01. The sequence goes on along the minus strand of DAINOY010000002.1, from coordinate 14,365 downwards.
AACACGGTGCAGGTCTGGGCTCCGCTCGAGAACGACGGCGGGGTGCGGATCACGATCAGCCGATGGTTCACGCCGGAGCACCACAGCGTCGCGCCCGACGGCGTTCAGCCCGACGTGGCGGTCGAGGTGCCGGCGAACACGCCACCCGAAGAGGACCTGTTCGTGGAGACCGCACTCGACGTGCTCCAGTCGCACGGCGTCGGGGACACGGTTTCGCCCGCGCCATCGGGCAGCCCGTCAGCCTGGGTTCCCGGCGTGCTCGAGCCGGTCGCCTACGACGCAGCCGGACTTCGAAGAGCGGCCGTCTGAGCCTGCTCGCCGGCGCGCGATCGGGCGGGTTGTGCCGTCCGTGGAACGCGTGCTAGCATCCTCGGCAACGAAAGGAGGTGATGTGCACGTGAGTAGTTCCACGCACATCACCACCGAGGCGGCGCGCTAGCACAGCTTCGCGTGGTGATAGCGAAACGGGAGAGCCGGCCATCAGGCCGGCTCTTTCCATGTCCGCCTCCCATCACGCCAGGATCGACCGATGACCGACCACACGATCGCCGTCAACCGCAGAGCCCGCTTCGAGTACGCCATCGAGGACACCTTCGAGGCAGGCATCGTGCTGACCGGGACCGAGATCAAGTCGATCCGAGCCGGACATGTCAACCTGGCGGAGGCCTACGCCCGCATCGAGCACGGCGAGGCCTGGCTCATCGGCGCGCACATCGCGCCCTACGACCAGGGAAACCGGAACAACCATGAGCCGCGGCGCACGCGAAAGCTGCTGCTGCATCGGACGCAGATCGCGGAGCTGACCGGGCTGACGCAACAGAAGGGCCTGACCCTGGTTCCGATGCGTCTCTACCTGCGCAACGGCCGCGCGAAGCTCGAGCTGGGGCTCGCCCGCGGCAAGAAGGCCCACGACAAGCGCCGCTCGATCGCCGAGCGCGACATGCGACGCGAGCTGGCGCGCGAGACCAAGGCCCGCATCCGGCTCTAGGGGGTTCGCGCGGGCCGCCGGCGCCTCGTCCACCAAACGCCGATGTCAGCGCGGCACGAGCCATAGCACGCGCCGGTCGAGGTCGGCGCCGACCATCAGCACGGTTCCTCGCATGAGGTCCATCCCGACCAGCCCCTCGCATGCGGCGTTGAACGGTGGCCGCACGAAGAGCCGCGGCACCGGGATGCGCGCGTCCCCCGCGACGAGGACGCGGTCGGCGACCATCGAACCCTGGCTCTGGACGCCGCTCACGCCGCGGCCGCCGCCGACCAGCTCACCGGTGGCAAGGCCGGGCACGGCCGGCTCGGCGAACTCGGTCGCCTTGCCCCCGCTGTCGAGCATCGTGGCGACCGGCGCGAACGGCTCGATCGCGGCGCGGACCAGCACCGTCGTATCGCCCGGCTCGCGATCGAGCCAGAGCGGTCGCAGATCCGGATGGCGCGCGGAGAGCTCCGCGCCGATCTCCGTCGGTTCGCCCTCGACGATCATGAGCTCGTCGCCGGCGAGATCGAGGATGACGTTCGCCGATGGATGCAGGTGCTGCGGACTCAGGAACCCGCCGATGCCCCAGCCCTCGAACGGTGGCGGCCCCTCGAATGCCACGAAGCGCTCGAGCGGCAGCGTGACCTCGCCGATGGTGACCGGGAGGTCGCCGAGAGCCCAGGATTCGACCGATGCACCCGCGGCGTCGGTCCCCGCCTCGCCGGGTTCCGCAGGCAGGCCGATCTCGCGGACGAGGGCCATCGTCAGGCCGTGGTCAGTGCAGCCGGTGTCGACGATGAGCCTGGTGCTGACGCCGCCGATGCTCGCGCGAACCATCGGCGCGTGGGTGGTACGGCCGGGAATTTCGAAGCTGATCGACGTGCGGAGCAGCGGCGTTGACATCGGTCAATCAAACTCTAGAACAGGTGTTCACAGGAAGGCATCGGTCTGCTACAATGCTGACCGAATTGGTGCTTGGGGATGTCAGGTTTCGACAGGGCCCGGGGACCGAGAATCGCAGGTCGAGGTTGCTCGCAGGCCTCGTTAATCAGCGAGCAATTGCTGTAACTGGCAACGATAGTTACGCCCTCGCTGCCTAGGCAGTGAGCATCGACGTCGTCCACCCTCCCCGGGCGGCGAAGATGTCATCAGGGGAGGTGCGGCGCAGCCGACTCCGGTGAGCAGCGTCAAAGAGCCGAGAGGCACCACCGGATAGCAAGCGAAGCACCCCGCCGGTCGGGGGCCCGCGACGCGAAACGCAAGTTGGCCGGAAATGCCTGTAGGAAGTTCTCGGCGACCGTTCTCTGGACGGGGAGTTCGATTCTCCCCCATCTCCACCATGCTTCCGGTCCATTCCTGGACCGATGCGGCCGCTCAGGCCGGACGTACCACCACCGTGTTCGCGATCTTGTCGTGCCAGCCCTGCTTGCGGCTGTCGAACGCCGCCCAAATGACGCCGATGAAGATGACGACGAACGAGATGAGCAACCCGACGTAGCGCAGCAGGCCGCGGACCCAGTCGACCTGCTCGCCCGTGTCGGCGCGCACAACGCGCATGTTGAACGGCATCATCCCCGGCGTCTGGCCGCGCCAGACCCAGAAGCCGATGAAATAGAGCAACCCGACGAGCGTGCCGACGGCGTTCGCACCGTAGTTGATCTCGAAGACGCCGCCCTGGACCTGCACCATGGTGCCCGTCCCGCTGAACGGCGCGATGGCGCTCGTGAGGACCCCGAGGATGATCGCGTCGAGAATGAATGCCAGGACGCGAACCCAGAAGCCTCCATAGATGTAGCCGACGGTCGGTCCGGTCTGCGTGCTTGGGGAGGCCTGCCAGGCCGGCGGCTCCTGCGGGGTGCTCGCTGTCATCGCTCGCTCCTTCTCGGGTCCCTGCTTGCCACGCGGTGGATAGTGGCAAGACTGGCAGCATCGATGCGGCCATGCAATGGGAGCGGCCGGTGGACATCTATCCGTGGTTGAAGACACTCCACGTCTTCCTGGCGATCGTGGCGGTGGGATTCAACGTCAGCTACGCGATCTGGCAGGCACGCGCCGCGCGTGAGCCGGATCACATGGGGTGGGCGCTGCGCGGCATCAAGTTCCTCGATGACCGGATCGCGAACCCGTCGTACATCGGGCTGGCGATCGTGGGCGTCGCCCTCGTCCTGCTGGGGCCGTGGGAGTTCACTGACTTCTGGGTCTACGCTTCGATCGCGCTGTACGTCGTCCTGGCGGTGGTGGGATTGGGCCTGTACTCCCCGGTCCTCAAGCGGCAGATCGCCAGCTACGAGGCGAGCGGCGCCGCGACCGCGGAGTTCACCGCGCTCAGCGCCCGGAGCCGGCTGCTGGGCATGGTGCTCGCCGTCACCGTGCTCCTGATCATCGTGCTCATGGTCGTGAAGCCGGGCGCCTGAACGCCGCAGCCCGCCCGGAAAGGCTAGGAAGGCGGGCGTTCGTGTGCTAGCGTGCCACGCGCGCGGGCGTACCGAGCTCATCCATCGTTGATCGATCGCAGCCGCGCTCACATGGAGGGTGCTCGTGGATTTCAACAAGCTCACCGCAAACGAGAAGCTCGCGGTCTATGGATCGGCGGCGGTGATCATCGCCGGCATCGTGGGCCTGGGCGTCGGCGGGATCGGCCTCCTGGCGGTGCTGGCAGCGGTCGGCATGCTGGCGATCGTCTTCTTGCCACAGTTCTCGCCGAACACGAACCTGCCCGGCTCGAAGGGCAGCCTGATGCTGATCCTCGGCGGCGTTGCGGCGGTGATCATGCTGCTCGGCTTCCTTCAGGTGGCGGGCGCCCTCGGGTTCTGGTTCGAGTTCCAGCCCGTCGGGGCGATCTTCTTCCTGATTGCCGTCGTGGGTGCACTCGTCATGGCCTGGGCCGGCTGGCAGGAGTTCCAGGCTGAGGGCGGCAAGTTCGTCCTCGGCAACCCGGCAAGTGGTGCGGCGCCGGCTGCGCCTCGCGCCGACACGGCCCCGCCGCCCGCAGCACCGCCGCCTGCGGCAACGAGTCCTGCCGCCTCCGATCTCGAGGACGACCGACCCGCGTCGCCCCCTGCCTCTGGCGTCTAGCCGCCCAAGGCGCGCAAGCGGTCCGCGAGCAGGTCGATCGGGTCGGCCTGCTCGCCTTCGCGTCCGGTTCCAATTGCCGCCGAGGCCGCCTCCAACAGGAGCATGACCGCGTCGGCGGCCAACCCATCGTCGATGGCGTCGACCGCCATCCGCAATGCCGGCGGAGCCTCGTCACCCGCCGTCGCGGCCAGCCACCGAACGAGATCGGCCACGTCGCCGTGGGTCGCCTGCAGCTCGTCCGGGGCTGGCTCCGCGGCGTCGCCGAAGTACGCGAGCGCGACGTTCAACAGATCGGCGCGCAGGGTCGCCGGGTCGGTCACGACCGGAGGCAGCTCGCCCGCCTCGTCACCGAAGGCGAGCCGGTAGCCATCCTCCGCCGGCGCAAAGCCGACCCACGCCCCGCCTGAGGCGAGGCGGCCGACCGCCACGGCCGGCCGCGGCTCCACGGTGGTCCTCCGGACTACTCCCCGACCTGGTTCGCCGGGAGGATCACGATCCGGCGGTTCGGCTCCACGCCCACGCTCTGCGTCCGGATCTTCGGGTTCTCCTTGAGCGTCATGTGGACGATGCGGCGCTCGACGGCAGGCATCGCCTCGAGCTGGATGATCTTGCCGCTCTGCTGCACACGCTTGGCGGCGCGCTCCGCAACCTCCCGCAGCTGCTCCTCTCGCCGCCCACGGTAGTTCTCCACGTCGACCGCGACGCGGAGGCCCTGGCCCTCGCGACGCTGCACGATGAGATTCACGATGTGCTGCAGGCTCGCGAGCTTCTCGCCGCGCCGCCCGATCAGCACGCCGAGCTCGGACCCCTTGACGTTGAGCTTGGCGGTCTCGATGCCAAGGGCGACCTCGACTTCCGCCGGCACGTCCATGAGCCGCAGGAGCTCCTCGAGGACGCCGCGCGCCTGCTCGAGGACGGCGCGTTCCTGCTCGGACAGCTCGTCCATTGGCTTGGCGGGCACGAACGGCGCGGGCTCGCGCGACGGCCGGTCACCTCGGTCGGCCTCGTCCCTGGGTTCGCGCGGGCGCCGCTCGCGATCCGAACGATAGCCGCGCTCCGCGCGCCCGTTGCCCCGACTGCCTCGGCCGCGACCGCCGCGGCGCCGCGCCGGAGCCTCCGACGCGCCATCGAACGGCTCACCGCTCGCCTCGATGTCGCCGTAGCCCACCGGCGCGCCGACCGCCTCGGCGTCAGGCTGCGGCTGGTCGAGCTCTCCGGCCGGTGCGGCAGCGGGCTCCGGATCCGCCACAGGCTCTGCGGCGAGCCGTGGCTCGGCGGGCGCGTGGGCCTCGTCGCGGATCGACGGAGCGGCATCGACGGCCGACTTCGGCGCGGCCAGGATGCGTGCCTCCTCACCGCCGACGCCGAGGATCCCCCGGCTGCCCTGGGCGAGAATCTCGATGTCAAGGTCTGAGAGGTCGGCGGAATACTCGCGCATCGCTGCGCGGATCGCCTCCTCCACGTTCTTACCGGTGAATTCGCGGAAGGTCATCGCTTACGGCCTCGTCGTTTCTTGGTGCCGGTGCGTCGGCTGGCGGGGCGCTCCTGCGCCCGCGTGCCACCGCCGCCTGCCGGCTGCGTGGGGGAGTTGGCTGGTGGGCTCGAGGCGGCATCGGTCCGTGACGCGCCGGCGTTTCGCGGCTCCTGCTTCGGCCGCGGCTGCGTGCTGGCGATCCCGGGCTCGGCGCTCGCCGCCCAGGCGGGCTGCCACCCGAAGAGCGGGAAGAGATTGCCCCAGCCCATGATGAGGAACTGCTGCACCACCAGGTAGGCGGTGTAGATGATCCAGTACAGGATCAGTCCGCTCGGGAAGAGTCCGCCCCAGAAGATCGTCAGGAGCGGGAAGAGATAGGTCATCGTCGCCTGGGTCGACGCGGTGGGATCGTCGCCGGTCGACTTCGCGGTCGTCATCCGGACCTGGACGAACTGGAGCGCCGCGGCGACGACGGCCAGCAGCGAGATCGCGAACCCGCCGAAGAGCGGGATCGAGAAGACGTTGTCGACGACCGCCAGGTCGAGCCCGCCGAGCCAGCCGATCGTGGTGTCGACGTTGGCGGTCAGCTTCAGCGGATCGATGAGCTGGCAGTTCAGCGGCAGGAAGTGGGTGAACGGGCCGGAGGCGAAATCGGGCAGGTTGCACGGCCCGTTGAACGGCGCGGCGAACTGGATGTTCGTCACGACGCCGTTGGCATCGGTCTGCTCGGCCAGCTTCGAGATGCCGGGAAGCGACTGCTGGAGCGTGGCGAACGCGTCGGAGGCTGCCTGTTCGGCGGTGATCGTCACCGAGTTGGATGCTCGGATCAGGGCCTGGTACAGGGCGAACAGGATCGGCATCTGGAGCAGAACCGGGAGGCAGCCGCCGAACTGGTTGACGCCGTGCTCCCGGTAGAGCGCCATCGTCTCTTCGGTGATCTTCTGGCGGTTGCCCTTGTGCTTGCGCTGGATCTCGCGAACCAGCGGCTGCATCCGCTGCATCTCCTTCTGCGAGCGGATCTGCCGCACGAACAGCGGAGCGAGGATGGTCCGGATGACGAGGGTGAAGACGATGATCGCCAGCGCGAAGTCGCTGAAGAGGACGTGGTAGGCGAAGACCAGCAGGTTGAAGAGGGGCAGGTAGAAGATGTCCCAGGGCGGCGAGAAGTGCTCGATCCCCAGGAAGCCCGCCGCCAGGGTTGGCGTCACGGATGCTCCCTCGTTGGGACCGGGTCGTAACCACCCGGATGAAGCGGGTGGCAGCGCCCGATGCGGCGCATCCCCATCCACGAGCCGCGCAGCAGGCCAAAGCGGTCGATCGCCTCGTAGGTGTACTGCGAGCAGCTGGGCGTGTAGCGGCAGCTCGGCGGCATCCAGGAGGTCAACTTCTGGTAGGCCGTGATCAATCCCAGCCCGATGAACTTCATGCGTCGATATCCGATCGTCGGAGCAGCGTGGCGAACGCGTCGCGCAGCTCCGTCCAGGTGGCCCGCGCCGCCTCGGGTCGAGCGATGACCAACAGGTCGATCCCCGACGGCAACGTGCCGTAATGCTCGCGAACCAACGCTCGCAGCCGTCTGCGCACCCGGTTCCGCTCCACCGCGCCACCCAGCGTCTTCGGGGTGGCGATCCCGACCCGCGCCGTCGGTCCGTCGGTGCGCAGCGTGCGCATCACCAGGAGCCGCCCGTTGCGGGCGATGCCGCGTCGCGCGATGGCCTCGAAGTCGGCCTTGCGACGGAGCATCGGGAAGGCAGGCAATCGCCCTCCGCGATCAGACGGTCAGCCGCTTGCGCCCCTTGGCGCGCCGGCGGGCGAGCACGCGACGACCGCCCTTCGAAGCCATGCGTGCCCGGAACCCGTGCTCTCGCGCTCGGGCGCGCTTCTTGGGCTGGTAGGTCTTCTTCATCGTGCCTGCCTGAGTGGGAGATGGAACCGACACGCAAGTGCAGCCGGCAAAACACACGAACGGCTGGCCTCCGCCAGCCTCGGCTCGTGCACGCGCACGGCATGGTTCGCTTGCGCAGCGGATTCTAGCGGCGGGCGGCTCGGCGGGTCAAACGCTCGTGAGCACGGCTCGAACCGGCGGAGCGGGCGGTGCGCGAACGCGACACCAGGGTGGTGCGCGGGCGCCACGCCCCTGCCGTCCGCGGCGCCGCAGCCAGCCCGATGCGAAACGCGTTGCCGGCGCCGAATTGCCGCTGCTACACTGGCCCGACCCCTGCGGCCGGACGCCCGATTTCGACCCGATTCGCCCGCCCCCGGGTGGTACCCGACCGGTAACGCGGTGCGCCCGCATTGGATGGTGGAGACGGCTTGTTGATGGATGCGAAGCAGGTTTGGCGCGCCGCACTGGGCGAGCTGCAGATCAGTCTCTCTCCGGCCAACTACGACACCTGGCTGAAGGACACGCAGCTCGTCGAGATCGACGAAGACGACCGCTTCCGCATCGCCGCCCCGAACGGCTTCGCACGCGACTGGCTCGACAACCGGTACCGAACGCTGATCAGCCAGACCCTGGCGCGCGTCGTCGGGCACTCGGTCTCGGTCGAGTTCGTGGTCGCGGAGAGCGCCGGGAGCGTGCCCGCGCAGGCCGTCGTCGAGGATGGCGATGGGCAGCCGCTGCCGCCCGCCAACGCCGGCGGCAACACCGTCAACCTCAACAGCCGCTACACGTTCAACAATTTCATCGTCGGGTCTGCGAACCGCCTCGCGCACGCCGCCGCGCTCTCGGTGGCCGAGCGGCCGGGGCACGCCTACAACCCGCTCTTCCTGTACGGCGGCGTCGGGCTGGGCAAGACGCACCTCATGCACGCCATCGGCAATGCGGTGGCCACGAAGTTCCCGCGCAAGCGGGTCCTCTACGCGACGAGCGAGAAGTTCACCAACGACTTCATCAACTCGATCCGCGAGCAGAAGATGGAGGACTTCCGCAGCCGCTATCGCCGGATCGACGTCCTCCTGATCGACGACATCCAGTTCATCGCGGATCGTGAGCGCACCCAGGAGGAGTTCTTCCATACCTTCAACACGATCCACGAGGCCGGGAAGCAGGTCGTCCTGAGCTCCGATCGGCCGCCGAAGGCGATCACGACCCTGGAGGAGCGGCTCCGCAGCCGCTTCGAGTGGGGCCTGATCGCTGACCTCACGCCGCCGGACCTGGAGACACGGATCGCGATCCTGCGCTCGAAGGCGGAGGACCAGCTCAACCTCATCCCGAGCGACGTCATCGAGTTCATCGCGCGGAAGGTCGTCAGCAACGTCCGCGAGCTCGAGGGCGCGCTGAACCGGGTCGTGGCCTACGCGAGCATGTCCGGGATGCCGATCAACATCGAGCTTGCCAGCGCCGTGCTGAGCAACGTGATGTACAACCCGAAGAAGCGCTCGATCACGCCGCAGAAGATCGTCCGTGCCGTCGCCGACTACTACGGCGTCAACCTCGACCAGCTGCGCAGCAGCAAGCGCGACAAGGCGATCGTCGTGCCGCGCCAGATCGCGATGTACCTGATCCGGGAGGAGACCGATATCAGCCTCCTGCGCATCGGCGCGGAGCTCGGCGGCCGCGACCACTCGACCGTGCTGCACGCCTACGACAAGATCACCCGCGAGCTCGGCGAGAACGACGAGATGCGCCGGGAGATCAGCGCCGTGCGCGAGATGATCTATTCGGAGTGAGCGGCACACGAATCACGGTATTCGTGGATAACCACGCCGATCCGGTGGATATCTACAGCCCGATGTGGACAATCGGCGCGGCCTGTCTGGCCCGGCCGGCGGCCCTGACATCGGTTCGTCCACCGTCTCGTCCGCGCTCCGTCCCCCGATGAGGGCAGCCGATCCACGAGTTCTCCACGCGGTGCCGGGCGAGCCGCTGAGCACGGTGGCACGCACGACAAGACGGATCCATCCACACCTTCCACACGCCTACGAGGGACGGTGACGGGTCTTGTATTCTTCTCTTCGTTCCGTAGTCAGATCGCGCCGCGCGTGGACGCCCAGGCGCAATGAGTGGGTGAGATGAACGTATCGGTCATGCAGGAGAACCTGGCGCGCGGCCTGTCGATGGTGAGCCGTGCGGTCAGCAATCGGGCGACGCTGCCCGTGCTCGCCAATGTCCTGCTGCGCACCGAGGACTCGGGCCTGAAGCTGACCGCCACCAACCTCGAGATCGGGATCAACTGCTGGGTCCCGGGCAAGGTCAACGCTGAAGGCGCGATCACCGTTCCCGCGAAGCTCATCACCGACCTCGTTGCGTCGCTGCCAAACCAGCGCATCGACCTGGAGCTGTCGACGAAGGATCGCACCCTCCGCCTGGCGTGTGGCGGCAGCCGGGCCTCGATCAAGGGCATCGATGCCGACGAGTTCCCGGTCGTTTCGGCGATCGGCGACGAGCCGGCGACCACCGTCCCCTCGCGGGTGCTGCGCGAGGCCCTGAACGAGGTGGTCTTCGCCGCGGCGAGCGACGAGAGCCGCCCGATCCTGACCGGCGTCCTGACGAAGTTCGCCGGCGACCGGATGACGCTCGCTGCCGCCGACAACTACAGGATCGCGGTCCGCACCCTGACGACCCTCTCACCGGTGGCCGGCGACCTGTCGATCGTGGTGCCAGCACGCTCGTACGCCGAGCTCGCGCGGATCCTGCCCGACTCCGACGACCCGATCGAGATCACCGTGACGCCGAACAAGAGCCAGGTCTTGTTCCACGTCGAGGGTGTCGACCTGGTGAGCCGGCTCATCGAGGGCCAGTTCCCGAACTACGAGCCGATCATTCCAAGCTCGCATAGCTCGCGCGCGGTCGTCGACCGCGAGGCGTTCCTGTCGGGCGCGCGGCGCGCCTCGATCTTCGCCCGCGACAGCGCGAACATCGTGAAGATCGCCCTGGGCGCCGAGGACGGCGAGGGCCCGGTGAAGATCACCGCGCACGCGGCGGACGTCGGCGACAACGACGACGCGATCGACGGGAGCCTGGAGGGATCGCCGACCACGATCGCCTTCAACGCGCGCTACCTGATCGAGGTGCTGAGCAACCTCGGGGCAGACGAGGCAGCGCTCGAGCTGTCCGGGCCACTGGCACCTGGCGTCATCCGGGGCGTTGGCAAGGATGACTACGTTCACGTCATCATGCCTGTCCGCACGGCCTCCTAGGATCCCGATGCGGCCGCCCGAAAGGCGGCCGGTGCCGTGCGCCTGACGCGCCTCGTCCTCGAGCATTTCCGCTCCTACGCAGCCGCCGAGCTGCATCCGGACCGCGGTCTGACGATCATCGCCGGGCCCAACGGGGCCGGGAAGACGAATCTGCTCGAGGCGATCTTCGTCGCGATCACCGGTCGCAGCCACCGTGTGACCACCGATGCCGAGCTCGTCCGGCACGGCGCTGCCTTCGCGCGCGTACGCCTGGACCTCACCGATGACTCGGCCAATCCCGGCTCGCGCATCGAGCTGGTCGTTCCCGGGATCGACGCGCCGCCCGAGATCCGCAAGCGGCTGACCGTGAACGGCGTCGCCCGGCGTGCCCAGACCGTGGGCGACACGGCGCGCGCGGTCCTCTTCCGGCCCGAGGAGATGCTGCTGCTCGTGGGCTCGCCGTCCGACCGCCGGCGTTGTCTTTGAAGATTCCGATAGGCTCACCGCGCGCGTCGCGCGGGACCTCGTCGACCTGGGACGGGTCCTCGCGCAGCGCAACGCGCTGCTGCGCGCCATCCGGCGCGAGGAGGCCGAGATCGACGGGCTGGAGTTCTGGGATGAGCAGCTCGCCGTTCTGGGCGCGCGGGTGCTCGACGCGCGACTGGCGCTCATCGCCGAGCTGCGCGAGCGGATCGGACCGCTGCACGAGGCGGTGGCCCCCGGCGACGAGCGCGGGGTGGCGGTCGATCTCGCCTACGCGGACACATTGAAGGGTGAGGGCGATGGCGTCGCGAGCGGCGATGTCGAGGCGCTCACGAGCGCGTACCGGCGCCGGATTGCGGCGGTCCGCCAGAAGGAGCTATGGAACGGCATGACGCTCGTCGGGCCCCACCGCGACGACCTGCGCGCGCTGCTTGCCGGTCGGGACGTTGCCGCGCACGCCAGCCGCGGCCAGCAGCGGACGATCATCCTGGCCCTGAAGCTGGCCGAGACCGACCTGCTGGGCGAGGGCGACGCGCCCACCCCGATCGTGCTCCTCGACGACGTCTTCAGCGAGCTCGACCGCGAGCGGAGCGAACGTTCCCTGGAGCTCCTGCTCGCGCGTGGCCAGGTGCTCGTCACGATGGCGGACCTGGAGCCGCTCCCGCCGGCGCGCCGGCGCAGCGTCCCGATCTGGCATGTCGACGACGGCCGCCTGAGCCTCGCGCCACGGGTCGCATGACGCCGGTGGCGGAGCCCCGGTCGTGAGCCGCGAAGAGGCCGCTGCCGCCGTGCAGCGCGCACTGGCCGCGTGCATGGGTCCCGGCGCCGCCGAGCAGCTGGCCCTCGCCCAGGCGCGCCTCGCCTGGGACGAGACGCTGGCCGCAGCAGGGTTGGCCCGACCGGGGATGTCGAGCCGCCTGCTGACGGTACGCTCGGGCGTGGCGCACGTGGAGGCCACCGAGCCGATCCTTGCCCAGGAGCTGCGCCTGCGCGCCGGGCCGCTGCTCGTCGCGCTCAACGAGCGCATGCTCGGGCGACCGGGGGCGACGATCGTGCTGCGCGGACTGAACGTTTCGGTGGGTCGTTCGCGGGGATCGGTCAACCTATAATCGACCGCGGCGCCCTGGCGCACCGGCGCACCGGGGCGTGATCGTATCCGAGCCCCCGCACGGTCAGCGCATGACGAACCGCCTCGCCACCCGAATCGGAGTACCGGTCGACGACGACCGGGCGGTGGACGCGCTCGACGTCGTGGCGTTCACCGAGCCGGCGATTGGCGCGCTGGCACGCACGAAGGGCAGCCTCTACCTGCTGGCCCAGGTGACCCGCGGCGCGGCCGGCGAGCCGGCAGCCGGTGACGCCGCACCATCGCCTTCGGCAGAGCCTGGCCGGCGCCGCGGCCCGAAGCCGGCGGACCGAGCCCTGCGCAAGGCGGCCGAGCGGGCGCTGGCCGACCTCGAGCACGCGTACTACTACGACCTCTCGGCGGGGGTGCTCGTCTCCCTGTCGCGCGCCATGCGCGACGCGAACCGGCGCCTCTTCCACGATCGCCGGCGGCTGGGCATCCCGCAGCGGGCCGGGATCAGCATCACCGCGCTGGTGGTCCGAGGCCGAGAGGCGCACGTCGCGAAGCTCGGTCCCGCAGCGGCGGTGATCGTGCGTGACGGGCGGATGTACGAGTTGCCACCGCCCGCCGCGCCTCGCGAGCCGGACCCGCGACTCCCCGCGCGCCGCGTGGCGGCCAGCCTCGGGGAGGCGCTCGAGATCGAGCCCTTCACGTGGCAGGGGGACATCGCGCCGGGCGACCGCCTCGCCCTGCTGAGCCGTCACCTCGCCGGGATCGTCGGCGTGGACGACCTTCACGCGGCGCTGGTCGAGCTACCGGCCGCGCGCACCGCCGAACGGCTCCAACAGCTGTTCCGAGAACGGTCTGGCCGCGGCTCCAACGCTGCACTCGTCGTCGAGATCGACGAGCTGCCGGCGACGGCAACGACCCATCATCTCGAGCCGGTGCGGCCGGCGGAGCCGCTGGCCGGGCTGCCGGATCAGAGCCCGGTGCCGCTGGCCGACGCGATCGGCGGGCTCGGGCACCGGATCGGACGCGGAATCAGGTCCCTTCGCTCGGTGCTCGGCCAGGCGGTGCTGCACCTGATGAGCTGGATCCTGGCCTTCGTGCCGCGCCGCCGGCCCAGCTACCCGAAGAGCGTGGTGCGCACCTCAGAGGTCGAGGAGGGCCGGCGCCGGCGGCTGGGACTGCTGGGCATGGTCGGCGTCGCTCTCGTCGTCGCCGCAGGCGCGAGCGTCTACTCCATCGGCGGTCCGCGGCCGACCGAGGCGATTCCGCGCCTCGCTGTGGCGCGCGACGCGATCGGCGAGGCCACCTCGCTCGTGGCTCAGGTCGAGGAGACCGACCACGACGGCGCGGATCTCGTCGTGCGCGAGCCGGAGCGGGCAAAGGAGCTGCTCAACGACGCGTTCGGGGCCCTCGACCGCGCTCGCGGGGCCGGCGTGGCGGCGGACGGGCTCGACCCGCTCCAGGCACGGGTCGACCGCGGCCTCGACGCGCTGTACCGCGTCACGCGCCTCGCAGACATCGCGACCGTCGCGGACCTCGGCACGCTCGACGGCCTCGAGCCACTGCGGATGGCCGCGGCGAGCGACGGGACGCTGTGGGTCATCGAGACCGGACGCGGCCGTTTGCTGCGCCTCGATCCGGCGACGGGCGTCATTGAGGTCGTGGCGCGCGCGGGACAGGCGCTCGAGGGCGGCACGTTCGCCGAGCCGTGGCTGATCGCAACTGCGGCGACCGATGTCGTCGTCGTCGATCGCGGTCGCCAGGCCTGGCGCTTCGACCTGACGGAGCGCATCGGGCGCGCCATGCCGCTCACAGGGATCGAGTCGATCAGCCCACAGAGCCGGCTGCTGGGTGCGCTGCAGCACCGACCGCCGCTGGAGATCTTCACGCTCTACCTCGTCGACGGCGCCAGCGGCGCCATCTCGAAGTGGACGCCGCCGCCTGTCATCCCGGTCTCGTTTCCGAGCGCCGCTGAGGCGTTCCTGACCGAAGCGCCTGACCTGCCGGCACAGGAGGCGCGCGACCTGCGCGTCGACGTCAACCTGTGGCTCCTGCAGCGCAGCACGGTGACGCGCGTCAATTTCGGGACGCCGCTCGGCCAGGGCGACTACTCGCTCGATCCGCCGCCGGACGGCGAGGTGCGCAATGCGCTCGATTACCGCCTCTT
>DAINOY010000001.1:0-23723 GCA_036743735.1 Chloroflexota bacterium | reverse complement strand
ACACCAACGCCCAGACGATGGCCTGGATCATGGACACCTTCTCGATGCACCACGGCTACACGATCCACGGCGTCGTCACCGGCAAGCCGATCAGCGTCGGCGGCTCGCTGGGCCGCAACGAGGCGACGGCCCGCGGCGCCGTCTTCACGCTCCTCCAGGCAAGCAGGGCGCTGCGGATCCCACTGGCCGATGCGCGCGTTGCCATCCAGGGCTACGGCAACGCCGGCAGCATCGCCGCCCAGCTCCTCCGCGCGGAGGGCGCGCGCATCGTGGCCGTCTCCGACAGCTCCGGCGGCATCCACAATCCGGCTGGCCTCGATCCCGACCGCGTGCTGGCCTGGAAGCGCGAGCACGGCACGGTCGTCGGCTTCCCGGGGGCGGGCGAGGTCACGAACGAGGAGATCCTCGAGGTCGAGTGCGACATCCTCGTGCCGGCGGCACTCGAGAACCAGATCACCCGCCACAACGCGCCCCGGGTCAAGGCGAAGATCGTCGCGGAGGCAGCGAACGGACCGACCACGCCCGAGGCCGATGCGATCCTCCACGAGCGCGGCGTCTTCCTCATTCCCGACATCCTGTGCAACGCCGGCGGCGTGACGGTCAGCTACTTCGAGTGGGTCCAGGACATGCAGAGCTTCTTCTGGACCGAGGCACGCATCAACGAGAGCCTCAAGGAGATCATGGATCGCGCCTTCGCCGACGTGCACGGCATGAGCGAGCGGCACTCGGTCGACATGCGCACCGCCGCCTACATGGTGGCCGTTGCCCGGGTCGCCGAGGCGACGACGCTGCGGGGGCTCTACCCATAACCGAGGGCGGCATGCTCGACCACGAAGAGCGCTTCCTGTTCCGCGAGGAGATGCTGAACCTGGCGAACGCGCTCGGGGATGTCGGTGCCCTCGACAACGTCGAGGATCTCCTGGCGGAGGTGACGACGTCTCCGCGCTTCGATTCGGACGTCTTCACGCTCGAGCGCTCCCTGCAGGTCATGCTCGGCGGCCGCGCCGGATCGACGCTCGTTGGGCTGCTCACCGTCGACCGCGAGGTGTTCGACGAGATCGGCGACATGGGCATCCCGTCCGACGTCCACGAGCGGCTCGTCAGCTGGCGGGCGCGCTTCGGCCTCGCGATCGACAACGCGCTGAACTTCCTGAACAACCCCGATGGCATCCAGGGTCACAACTTCGGGACGCAGCTCTCGCACACCGAGGGTGGGCTCACGCTCCAGGGCCGGCTGACGCTCGTGCGCTACAACAACGAGCCGCAGTTCTTCATCGCCGATGCCGAGGTCCTCCTCGCGGTGGCGGCCGACATGATGGAGCGCCTCGGCCAGCACATCGAGCCGGACATGCTCGACGCGGAGCTCGTCGGCCGGCTGCGCGAGGGGATCGAGCTGATCGAGCGTCGCACGAAGGCTCGCGGGTGAGCGGCGCCTCGGGCGAGGCGCAGCGCATCTTCCTGGCGGCCACGGGCCAGAACCGCGGCAAGACGACCGCGTCGCTGGGCCTGATCGCCGGCATTCTGCGGCGCGGGCTGCGGCTCGGCTTCCTGAAACCGGTCGGCCAGCGCTACCTCGTCGTCGACGGCCAGCGAGCCGATGAGGACGCGGTGCTCATGAAGGCGGTCTTCGACCTCCCGGACACGCTGGACGACATGAGCCCGGTGACCCTTCCGCGGCACTTCACGACCGACTACATCATGGGTCGGATCACGGACGACCTGGCATCACAGGTGACCGATGCCTACCGCCGCCTCTCCGCCGGCAAGGGCATGGTCGTCATCGAAGGCACGGGCCACGCCGGGGTCGGGGCCGTGATCGGGCTCTCGAACGCCGACGTCGCGGCGCTGCTCGACGCTCCCGTCGTCATCGTCTCCGGCGGTGGCGTAGGGCGGCCCATCGACGAGATCGTGCTCAACGCCGCGCTCTTCCGAGAGCGCGGCGTGCGCGTCCTCGGGGCGATCGTGAACAAGGTTTACGCCCAGGACCGCCCGGAGCTGCCCGAGATCCTGTCTCGTGGCCTGGCGCCGCACGGCATCGAGCTCCTCGGCTGCATCCCGTACAGCCGGTTCCTGGCAAACCCGTCGCTCGAGCTCCTCGTCACGCACCTCGAGGGGGAGCCGTTGGCCGGCGAGGCCAGCGCCTCGGCTGTGATCGGTCGCGTCGCGATCGGGGCCATGGAGGCGCGCCACGCGATCCCGCTGCTGTCGCAACGCACGCTCCTCATCACGCCGGGCGATCGCGAGGACCTGCTGCTCGCGGCCGTCGAGGCGAATCGCTCGGCGCCGGCGGGCGAGCCGATGGTCATCGGCCTCGTGCTCACCGGCGGCTTCCGCCCGCCGGAGCCGGTGCTGGGCGCGCTGCGCGAGGCGGGCCTGTTCACCTACCTCGTGGACGGCGACACGTACGGCGCGGCTCAGGCCGTCGACGAGCTGCTCGTGAAGACCCACGCCGCCGATACGGAGAAGATCGCGACGATCATCGATCTCGTCGGCCGCTCGATCGACCTCGACGCGCTGCTCGCGCTCCTCTGAGCCGCCGCGCGCCCCGCGAGGCACGAAAAAAGAGGCCGACGTGGGCACTCGCCGGCCTCCCGGCTCATCCTCCACGCTCCGCGACGGGACGTCAGTAGTACCTTCGGCGCAACGGGTCGCCCGTCGCTAGGCGACGTCCCAGGCGAGCGGCAGCGCGTCGGTGAGGCGGACGCGTCCGATCCGGGCCGCCACGAGCGCCAGAGCCGGCCCGCTGACCCGGGAGAGCTCGGCGAGCGTCTCGGCGTCCGCGATGCTGACGTAGTCGATGCGCACCGTCCGTTCGGGCGCGAGCGCCTCGTGCATCCGAGCCCGGAGCACCTCTGCCGAGCGCTCGCCGGCGTCGTAGGCATCCTGTGCCGCCCGAAGAGCGGCATAGAGGCTCGGTGCGGCCAGCCGCTCCTCGATCGAGAGGAGCGCGTTGTGCGAGCTGACGGCCAGCCCATCGAGCTCGCGCACGGTGGGGCAGACCACCAGCTGCACGTTGACGAACAGGTCGCGCAGCATGCGGCGCACGACGACGACGCGCTGCGCGTCCTTCTGCCCGAGGTACACCCGCGCCGGGCCGGCGATGTGGATCAGCTTCATGAGGTTCGTGGCCAAGCCGTCGAGCGTGCCGGGACGGCTCGCCCCCTCGAGCTGCTCGGTGAGCCGGTCGACCACGATCCGGGTCGCGTGCTCGGCTGGATACATCGTCTCCATGTCCGGCGCGAAGCACAGGTCGGCGCCCTCGCGCTCGAGGAGCGCAATGTCACGCGCCTCGTCCCGCGGATAGCGAGCCAGCTCGTCTGCGCCGGTGAGCTGGCTCGGGTTCACGAAGACGCTCGCCACGGTGCAGCCGTTGTCCGCCTTCGAGCGCCGGACCAGGCTCAGGTGCCCGTCGTGGATGCTGCCCATCGTCGGCACGAGGCCGACCGCGTCGCCGGCGATGCGGTGCTCGAGGATCGCCGACCGCAGCTCGCCGGTGGTGCGGAGGAGGCGCACCGTCCTACCGGCGCCGGCTGCGGGTCGAACCGGTGGGGCGCTCCTTCCGTGCGGCGTATCGGTCGACGATCAGGTCCCACAGGCGCTCGGCGACCTGGCGCTTGGGGAGCATCGGCCAGTCGGTGAGCTCACCCTCGGCGCCGAAGACGGTGACCTTGTTCTCGTCCGATCCGATCGCGTCGAACGGACCGCCGATCGTGTTGCCGACGATGAGGTCCAGGCCCTTGTCGCGCAGCTTTGCCGCGGCGTTGGCCTCGAGGTCGTTGGTCTCGGCGGCGAAGCCAATGAGGAAGGGCCGGATGTCGTCGGGCATCTCGCCAACCTCGGCCACGATGTCCGGGTTCGGCACCAGCTCGACCTGGAGCGCGGCGCCGGCGCGCTTGATCTTGTTCTTCGCGGCACGCACCGGGGCGAAGTCGGCGACGGCGGCCGCCATGACCAGGATCTGGGCGGAGGGCGCGACGCGCAGCACGGCGCTGCGCATGTCGGCCGCGGTCGTGGCACTCACGACGGTCACGCCGCGTGGCGGCGCCGCGCTCATGGCTCCCGCGATGAGTGTCACGTTCGCCCCCCGGTCGCGTGCCGCTTCCGCGATCGCGACGCCCATCTTGCCGCTGCTGCGGTTGCCGATGAAGCGCACCGGGTCGATCGGCTCGCGGGTGCCGCCGGCGCTGACGACCACGTGCAGCCCCTCGAGGTCACCGGCGCGGGCGAAGAGCCGCTCGACGGCGGCGACGATCGTTCCGGGATCCGCGAGGCGGCCGATCCCGGTCAGCCCCGAGGCGAGCGAGCCCACCTCCGGCTCGACGAACTGGTAGCCGAACGAGCGCAGCGTCTCGACGTTCCGCTGCGTGGCGGGATGGGTCCACATCCCGGCGTCCATGGCCGGCGCCAGGATCAGCGGGGCGCGTCCGGCGCAGGCGATCGCGGTCACCGCGTCGTTGACCAGGCCGGCCGCCAGCTCAGCCAGCACGTTGGCGGTGGCCGGCGCGATGACGACCGCATCGGCCCCCTCGGCCAGCTCGATGTGCTCGATCTGCTGCTCCGCGTCGAGCTCCATGACATCGGTCACCACCGGGCGGTGGGTGAGCGAAGCGAACGTGAGCGGGGTGATGAAGCGGGTCGCCGCGGATGTCATCGCCACGTCCACGACCGCCCCGGACTCGATGAGCCGCCTCACGACGAGCACCGCCTTGTAGGCCGCGATGCTGCCGGTGACCCCAACGACGATGCGGCGGCCGGCGAGCGGCCCGAGCGGCTCGCTCATCGGGCGCGCTCGCTGCGTGCGGCGGCACGCAACTGGTGCGCGAGCCGGATGCCCTGCAGGGTCAGGTCGGGCTCGATCGCGTCGATCCCCGGGACCTCGCTGAGCCACGGCTCATACGTGTAGCCGCCGGTGGCCACGACGGTGACGCGCGACCCGACCGGCGAGCGCTCGACCAGCTCCCCGCGGAGGCCCGCCAGGAGCCCGGAGACGAGGCCGATGTAGCCGTTCACCGTCCCGCTCTGCATGGCGTGGATCGTGTTCGTGCCGATCGCCGACGGCGGGCGCTGGAGCTCGATCCGCGGCAGCTTCGAGGCTCGACCGACGAGCGCCTCGAGCGAGAGGCCGAGCCCCGGCGCGATCGCGCCGCCGATGTACGCCCCGCTGGCCGAGACGAGGTCGAAGTTCGTGCTGGTGCCGAGGTCGATGACGATCGCGGGACCGCCGAAGGCCTCGCGCGCGGCGAGCGCGTTGGCGAGGCGGTCGGCGCCCGCCTCCGACGGGTGGTCGATCTCGATGGCCAGGATCCCTTCGAGCGAGGCCGCGTCGACGGCGAGTGGCGCCAGATCGAGACGCGAGCGCAGGAACTGGGTGAAGGACTCGGTGAGCGGCGGGACCACCGAGGCGAGGGCAACTGCCTCGAGCTCCTCGAGCCGGTACCCGTCGAGGCCGAGCATCCCCGCCACCTGGAGCGCGATCTCGTCCGGCGTGGCGGTGGTCCGGGAGCCTGCGCGCCAGGAGCCGGCGAGCTCGTCGCCCTCGAACAGGCCGAGCGTCAGATTCGTGTTCCCGATGTCGGCCGCCAGGAGCTTCACGCGGCACATCGTAGCAGTCGTTTTCGGCTCCACGGCCCGGCACCGGTGCTAGACTCGCCGACGATCGATGACGACCTCCGACGCTCGGGCGAAGCTCTACATCAACACCGGCGTCGTCACCTCGCGCGCCGACATCTACAACATCCTGCGCCCGCTCGTGAAGCAGACGGTGACCTACGCGTACCGGCGGGGCACGCAGCTCATCGGGTCGGGAACCGGCTGGGTCGAGCGCCTGGTGATGGATCAGCCGGATGTCGCGAGCTACTTCACCCCGCTCGCCATCTGCCTCAACCTCGACTCGTTCGACTACCTCAGCTTCGATACGACCGATGAGCAGCTGCTCGTCTACACGCTGGTCGTGGGCGACGAGCGGGTCGTGCTCGAGTTCGCCGCGAACGCGCCACGCCTGCTCGAGACCGAGGACGAGCAGCGTCCGGCCCGGCCACTGCCCCGCAACGCCGAGGAGCTCGCGCGCGACCTGCGCTTCATCCAGATGGAGCTGATGATGGGGCCGGACGAGGACGAGGAGTCCCCGTGAGGAGCGGCGTCGCCGCGCGCCGCATGCCGGCGTCCGCGGCGGCGAGCACCGATCCGCCGCATCGGCGGACGGTCCTGCCCGGCGGCCTGCGGGTCGTAACCCAGACGATGCCGTCGGCCCGGTCGGCATCGGTCGCGATCCTGGTCGGTGTCGGCTCGCGCCACGAGGACGAGCGTGAGGCGGGGCTGAGCCATCTCCTCGAGCACCTCGTCTTCAAGGGCACGCGCGGCTACCCCGATCCCGGGGCACTGTCGGCAGCCATCGAGGCGGTCGGTGGGAGCGCCAACGCCTCGACCGATCGTGAGCTCACGGTCTTCTCGGCCAAGGTGCCGGCCGAGCAGCTGCCTCGCGCCCTGGAGGTCGTGTCGGAGCTCGCGCTCCGGCCGCTGCTGCGCCGCGCTGACCTCGTCAGCGAAAAGCCGGTGATCGTCGACGAGATCCGGATGTACGTCGACTCGCCGACCGATCACGTGTTCACCCTCTTCGACGAGATGCTGTTCCCCGGTCACCCGCTCGGCCGCGAGGTCGCCGGCTCCGCGGGCAGCGTCCGGCGTCAGACGATCGACGCCGTCCGGCGCCACTGGTCGGGCTGGTACGGCCAGGACCGCGTGGTCGTCGCCGCCGCCGGGGCGCTGGATCACGAGACCGTGGTCCGGGCAGCCGAAGGCTGGCTCGACGATCTTCCGGCGCCATCGGGCAGGCGGCGCCCCGCGACCGCGCCACGCCCGGCACGGCGTGGCTCGCTCAACATCCGTCATCGGGCACTGGCCCAGGGCAACCTGTGCCTCGGCATGCCGGGGGTGGCACGCGACCATCCCGATCGTTGGGCGCTGGACCTGCTCGGGGCGGTGCTCGGCGACGGCATGAGCTCACGCCTCTTCCTCGAGCTGCGGGAACGGCGCTCGCTGGCCTACGACATCTCCACCTTCGGCTCGTCCTACGCCGACTGCGGAACGTTCGGGGTGCATGCGGGCTTCGACCCGGACCATGCAGAGCAGGTCGTCGGCGGCATCCTCGACGAGCTGGAGCGCGCTGCCAACGACCCGGTGCCGGCCGATGAGCTCGAACGAGCGCGCGCCTATACCCGCGGCCGGCTCGAGCTGCGCATGGAGGACTCGGCGGCTGTCGCCGGCTGGCTCGGCAGCGGCGAGAGCCTGCTGCCTCGGATCCTGACCGTGGACGAGGTGCTCGAACGGCTCGAGGCCGTCACGGCCGAGGATGTCCTGCGTGTCGCGCGCCGCTACGCCAGCCCGGACCGCGCGCGCCTGGCGGTGCTCGGCCCCTTCCGCGGCCGGCGCCGGTTCGAGCGGGCGATGGCCCGGTGACGTCCGGCGGCCCCTCCGAGCCGGAGGTCCTCCACGTGGACCTGCTCTCGAACGAGCTGGCGCTGGCTCGGGCACAGCTCGATTCGGGTCTCGCGCCCCTGGCCGAGGCGACACTGCGCCATCACGCCGCCCAGCTCGATCTCGACGGCCTCACCAGCTCCGACGAGATGGACGCCGTTCGCGCGCTGCTCGGCGAGGTCATGTGGCGCCTGGGCCGGCCGCTGGCCGCCGGAGAGCAGATCGGCCGCATCCGGCCCTCGAGCCCCGAGCGGCGTGAGCCGCGCCTCTGGATCATCGAGGCGGAGGCCGATGCCGCCGCGGGACGCGAGGAGCGCGCCCGCGCCGCGATGGAGCGGGTCGTCGAGGCGATCGGTGTCGACGGTGCCTGGCAGGCGCGGCGTGGGATGCCCAGCCGGCTGCCGTGGCCGCTCCCCGACGAGATGCGCGCCCGGGCGCCCGGAGAGCGCGGGGATCGTGGGAACCGGCCGCTGACGCCCGACGCGGCGCAGGTGGCGGCTGCCCACGCGCGGCTCGAGGCGGCGCGCGTGGCGTACGGGTCCGGCGAGCCCGGCGAAGGCGACCACGAGCTGGCGCTGGCGGTGCGGCTCGATCCGCGACTGGCCGCGCAGGGGATCGCGCTGCTCGAGCCGCAGCTCGGCGAGGAGGCGCCGACGTCCCGGCACCTGCTCCACGGCGATCTGCTGCGCGCGGCAGGCCGGGGCGACGAGGCGTCTGCCGCGTACGAACGGGCCGCGCGCACCACCTCCTGAACCGCTGTGAGCCGTCCCGCGGGAACGGCTCGCGACCGCCGCGCGTGCAGCCCGTAGACTCTGCGCTCGACAACTCGTCCATCGCCATGGGGCCTCCGTGCCCGGAACAGGAGCAGCATCGGTCCATGGAACGTACCCTCGTTCTCGTCAAGCCCGACGGCGTCCAGCGCGGACTCATCGGGGAGATCCTCGGCCGCTTCGAGCGCAAGGGACTGAAGGTCGCCGGCCTGCGGCTCCTGACGGTGCCGCGCCCCATGGCCGAGGAGCATTACGCGGTCCACGCCGGCAAGCATTTCTACGCGGGACTCGTCGAGTTCATCACCTCGGGTCCCGTGGCGGCCATCGCCCTCGACGGGCCCGATGCCATCGCCACCGTGCGCCGCATTGTCGGCAAGACGATGCCCAACGAAGCCGATGCCGGGACGATCCGCGGGGACTTTGGGATCAGCGGACTGCGCAACCTGATCCACGCGTCGGACGCCCCCGAGACGGCGCAGAGCGAGCTGGCGCTGTGGTTCGGGGCAGATGCGCTCGTCGACTACTCGCGCGACGTCGACGCCTGGATCGTGGCCGAGGAGCCGCCGCGCGGCTGACGCAGCGCCGGCCCGGCCGGTGGGCGCGTCAGGCGGCGGCCAACCCGTGCTGGCGTGAGGTCGCGGGACTCGCAGCCGGCGATCCGTCACGCTCGTCGAGCGCGGCGGGGTAGGCCGGGTGCTCCATGATCCCGACCCGGTCGAGCGGGAAGTAGCGCAGCCAGGCGCGGCCGATGATGAGATCGGTCGAGACGGGCCCGAATGCGCGCGAGTCCTGGCTGACGCTGCGGTTGTCGCCCATCACGAAGTACGTGTCCGGTGGGACCTCCCAGGTCGTCTGGCCAGATCCCGCCCATGGCATCGTCGGCGACGCCGTGCCGTCGATCCCGCGCGCGACGTAAGGCTCGTCGATGCGGACCGCCCTCCCGTCTGGCGGGGCGACGAGAACGTTGCCGTTCTCCAGGGTCACGGTGTCCCCCGGGAGACCGATCACGCGCTTGATGTAGGGGATGTCCTCCGCCGCGCCCTGCGGCGGGTGGAAGACGATGATGTCGCCCCGCCCGTAGCCGCCAAAGCGCGGCGAGAGCTTGTCGATGAGGATGTACTCGCCCGAGAGGATCGTGGGCACCATCGACTGCTGCTGCACCTCGAACGGCTGGGCCACGAAGTTGTGGATCACCAGGTAGATGACGAGGGTCAGGACCAGCGTTTCGATGATCTCGAACGCGCAGCCGAGGCTGCGTCGTCCGGCGCGCGGCTCACCGTCGACGGACGTTGAAGCGGAGGGGGCGTACGTCAAGCGGCGCTCCGAGCGAAGGGTCAGGCGGGTTGGGCGGCGCTAGCATAGCGCACCGTCAAACGGCGTTAGACTCGGCATCTTGGGAACCCTCATCCTCGCCCGTCACAGCACCACCGAGGCCAGCGCGGCGGGCCGAAATCTCGGGCGCTCGAGCGATCCGCCGCTCACCGCGGCGGGGCTCGAGCTCGCGCGCGACCTCGGCCTGACGCTGCGCGCCGAGCTGTCCAGGCTGCCGCACGACGACCTCCGGCTCGTGACGAGTCCGGCGCGCCGCTGTCGCGAAACGATCGCGGCGGTCGCCGCGGCGCTCGAGGTCGAGGCGCCGCGCATCGAGACCGACGCCGGGCTGCTCGAGATCGACTACGGCGCCTGGGACGGACTCACGCCGGAGGAGTGCGAGGCACGTGATCCTGAGGTGCGCGCCGCGTGGGTCGCGGACCCGTACGCAACCCGCTGCCCCGGGGGAGAGAGCGGGGCGGACGTCGCGGCACGCTGCTTGCCAGTGCTCGATGCCATCGAGGCGTGGGCGAGGGAGGATCGCGCCCGCTGCGCCATCGTCGTTGCCCACAACCACGTGAATCGGATCCGGCTCTGCCGGCTCCTCGGCTACCCGATGCGCGAGTACCGGGACCGGGTGGTGCAGGATCCGGCCGCATACAGCATGCTTGGGATCGGGCCTGGTCCGATCGCCATTCGAAGGATCAACGCGCCGGCTGCGACCACTTCGGCAGCCTCGGGGGAGGCCTGAGCGAGCCGCTCCTATACTTGAGGCCCTATGTCGATCGAGCTCAACCAGCAGCTGCAGCAGACCCTCCAGGTCAAGGTCACCCCCAAGCAGATCGCCGCGAACTACATCCTGCAGATGAGCTCGGTGGCGTTGCAGGAGGCGATCAGCAACGAGCTCGACGAGAATCCGGCGCTGGAGCTGCTCGAGAACGCCACCTGCCCCATCTGCGGCAGCCCGGTGACCGGCAACTACTGCACCGACTGCTTCCCGCGCAAGGGCCCGGGCGAGGTGACGGGCGAGTCGCCAGTCGACGAGCTGCCGGCCGATGGCCCGCAGCGGCTGCGCGACGAAGAGGACGAGTTCGACCCGATCGCTCGCGCGGAGGCGGAGTTCACGCTCGACGAGCATCTGACCTGGAACCTCCACGCCCTCCTGCCCGAGCGCTTGCACGGCGTGGCCGACTACGTCATCGGCGCGCTCGACTCGAACGGCTTCCTGACCGCCGGCGACGAGGAGATCGCCTCGGCCTGCGGCGTGACCGTCGCCGACGTCGAGGAGGTCCTGGAGGCCATGCGTGGAGTGGAGCCGATCGGCATCGGCTCGCGGAACATCGTCGAGAGCCTGCTCTCTCAGATCGCCTACCTGGAGGAAGCTGGCGAATCCGAGGTCCCGGCGATCGCTGCCGACGTCGTGCGTGACCATCTGGGGCGCCTCGGCGAGCGGAAGTTTCGCGAGATCGCATCCGACCTGCAGGTCCGCAGCGACGAGGTGGTCGCGGCCTGGGAGTTCATCAAGACCAGCCTGAACCCGTATCCCGCATCGGCCTTCACCGCCGCCGTCAGCGGGAACGGCTCGCGGACGATCCTGCGCCCGGACGTCCTGGTGCGGGAGATCGACGGCGAGCTGGCGGTCGAGGTGGTCGAGTCGCGCAAGTTCAGCCTGCGGGTCGCGCCCATCTACTCGAGCCTCTCGGCTCGGCTGCGCAGCGCGGAGACGAGCGAGAGCGACAAAGAGCACGTGCGCGAGTACGTGGGGCGAGCCAAGTTCTTCATCGACAACATCCAGCGCCGGCGCGCCACGATGCAGCGGATCGCCGAGTGCCTCTGCGACCGGCAGCGCGACTACCTCCTGTACGGCGTCCAGCACCTGGTGCCGCTCACCAGGGCGGAGGTCGGGGACCTGATCGGCATGCATGAGTCGACGGTGAGCCGCGCCACCGCCGACAAGTACGTGATGATCCCCTCCGGCGAGGTGGTGCCCTTCAGCCACTTCTTCACCGCGTCGCTCGGCGTGAAGGACCAGATCCGCAAGATGATCGAGTCGGAGGACACCGCGCACCCCTACTCCGATCAGGAGATCGCCGACCTGCTGCGCGACGAAGGCGTGGCGCTGGCGCGGCGCACGGTTGCGAAGTATCGGGACGAGCTTCAGATCCTGCCCGCTCGTCTGCGCCACCGCTAGGCCGCAGCCACACCCGTGCGGGGCACGGCCCTTCGCTGGATCGCGGTCCTCGCCGTCGGGGTCGCGCTGCTGGCCGTCGTCCTGTACTTCGCCAGCACGGTGGACGGCCGCCCGCCGCAGGTCGCAGAGGTTCGTCTGACGCAGGCGCTTTCGACCGATGCCCGCGTGGCGGTCACGACCTCCAGCGTCGAGGTCGTCTTCAGCGAGCCGGTCGACCACCGGCAGGCGGAGGCGGCCTTCGGCATCGAGCCCGATGTCGATGGCGCGTTCAGCTGGTCGGGGAGTGTCATGGTCTTCACGCCGGTGGACCCGCTGCCGCTGGAGACCGAGTTCACCATCAACGTCGGCAGCGGCGTGAGCGACGAAGCGGGCAACGTGATGCCCGATCCTGCCCCTGCCTTCTCGTTCCGCACCGTGGGACCGCCGCGCGTCATCGGGGTCGACCCGCCCGACCGATCGACCGACATCGGCCTGGAGGCGGTGCTGGAGGTGACCTTCTCCACGCTGATGGATACCGCCAGCACCGAGGGCGCGGTCTCCATGCGGCCGGAGGTGCCGCTGGCGTTCACCTGGCGCCGCGAGGTGCTCGAGGTGGCGCCGCTCGAGCCGCTCCAGCCCGACCGCGCCTACGAGCTGGTCGTGAGCACCGAGGCGACCGATCAGGCCGGCACGCCGCTCGAGGAGGAGAGCACGACCAGCTTCACGACCGTCGCCGCCGGGCTGTCGGTCGAGCGCCTCGTCCCGGCCGACGGCACGCAGGGCATCTCGGTGGGGACGAGCGTCTGGATCGAGGTCGACGGGGAGATCGATCCTGAGTCGCTCGACGAGAGTCTCACGATCACGCCGGACGTGCCCGGCACGCTCGAGGTGGTGGCGCCGGACGGCGCGGCGGGCATGGTGGACGCGACGGCCCGCATTTTGCGTTTTACGCCGTCGGGACCGTTACCGCCCACCACCACGTTCGAGGTCCAAGTTCGGGCCGGCCTGCGCAGCATCGACGGCCGCATCCTCGCGCGCGAGCTGAGCTGGAGCTTCACCACCGGCGCGCCGCAGCCGACCCTCGCCAACCAGGTGCTCTTCCTCTCCGATCGCAGTGGGGTGGCGAACCTGTGGGCCATGAACCCCGACGGCAGCAACGAGCGACAGGTCTCGAGCGAGATGAGCCCGGTCACCTCGTACGCTGCTGCACCGGACGGACGATCGTTCGTCGTCGGCGATGGTGCGCGGCTGGTGGCATCGGAGGCGAGCGGTGGCGGTCGGCGCATCCTGACCGATGCGGGCCTGCTCGAGTTCGACCCGGCCTTTGCCCCCGACGGCCGGTCGCTCATCTTCGGGCGCGCTGACCGCGCCAGCGGATCGGGCCTCGGGATCTGGAGGCGTGACGGTTTCGGAGGCGGCGCCGAACGGCTCGACCTGCCGGAGGATCAGGCGCAGGGCAGTCCCACGCCCGATCCGTCGCTCGGGCCACCGGTCCCGCTGCTGCGCTCGCCTGCCTACGCGCCCGACGGCGAGACGATGAGCTGGGTCGACGAGGCCGGCGCGATCGTCATGCTCGACCTCGAGAGCGGCGATCTGCGCCGCACGCCGTTCAACGCGCTCGAGCCACCCGCCTGGCTGCCCGATGGGCGCGGCCTGGTGACCAGCGGCACGCTCGTCAGCGCGGATGCGCCGCCGCCACTCCAGCCGCCGGGTAGGCCGATCGCGCCGCTGGACGAGCAGCTGATCGGCGCCTCGATCGCGGACCTCCAGATCGTGCGGGTGCCCGTGGGCGGCGCGCGGGTCGTGCCGCTCTCCATCGGTGCGGACGCGGCCCGCGTCGCGGTCGGCGCCGCCGGGCGCATCTCGTTCGTGCGCCTCAGCGAGGCGGGGCGCGCCGGCACGCTCTGGCTGAGCGACGAGCGCCTGGATGCGGCGACCCAGCTCATCGAGGGAGACGACCGGATCGCGCGCGCCGCATTCGCGCCCGATCCGCGCACGCTCGTCGTGGAGCGGGTCGCGGCCGACGGGGCGCCAGCGGGCCTGTGGCTGCTCGACGAGTCGAGCGGGCAGCTCTCCCGGCTCAGCGACGACGGACGGCGGCCGCTGCTTCTGCCCTGATCCACGGTTCGCGCGGCATGCTATGATCCGCCAGCCTCGCTGGCGGGTGACCTGTCGTCACCGTGCCGGCGATTTGCGTGTCTCATCCCCGGTGGCGACGTCAGAGCCTCCATAGGCTGCGCTCATGCACGACGGACGGCACCGCAT
This sequence comes from Chloroflexota bacterium, assembly GCA_036743735.1. Lineage (GTDB taxonomy): Bacteria > Chloroflexota > Limnocylindria > QHBO01 > QHBO01 > JBDTNK01. The sequence continues at coordinate 9,734 of DAINOY010000001.1, read as the reverse complement.
TCGGAGGATCCATGGAGTTCCACCCCATCACCTGGATGATCCCGATCGCCGGGATCGTGGCGGTCGCCTTCGCGCTCTACCTGGCCCGGGACGTCCTCGGCCGCGACACGGGCACGCAGGCGATGCGAGACGTCGGTGACATGATCCGCGAGGGCGCTGATGCCTTCGTCCGGCGCCAGTACACGACGATCGGCGTCCTGGCGCTCGTCGGCGCGGTGATCATCGGCGTGGTCATCGCGCTGGTCGAGACGCGCGACGTGGCCGACGTCCCGGACCTGGCCGGCGCCCCGATCGGGATCATGACCGGCATCGCCTTCCTCGTCGGTGCCGTCTGCTCCATGGCCTCGGGCATCATCGGCATGTTCATCAGCGTCCGCTCGAACGTGCGAACGGCCGCCGCGGCGCGCCGCAGCCTCGTCGAGGCGGTGCAGGTCGCGATGCGGGGTGGCGCTGTCTCCGGCTTCCTCGTCGTCTCGCTCTCGCTCCTGGGGGTGTGGGGCATCTTCACCGCCTACGAGACCTTCATCGGGAACGTGACGGTCGCCGAGGCGCCGTTCCTCATCGTCGGGTTCGGCTTCGGCGCCTCGTTCGTCGCGCTCTTCGCGCAGCTAGGCGGCGGGATCTACACCAAGGCCGCTGACGTCGGCTCCGACCTCGTCGGCAAGGTCGAGGCGGGCATTCCCGAGGACGATCCGCGCAACGCGGGCGTCATCGCGGACCTGGTCGGCGACAACGTCGGCGACTGCGCGGGGCGCGGCGCCGACCTGTTCGAGTCGACCGCCGCCGAGAACATCGGCGCCATGATCCTCGGCGTCGCGGCATTCACGATCGCCGAGGTCAACGGCTGGCCGAACCCGGCCCTCTGGATCTTCTTCCCGCTCGTCGTCCGGGCCTTCGGCCTGCTCGCCACGATCGTCGCGATGTTCTTCATTCGCGGCAGCGAGACCGAAGACCCGATGAACATCCTGAACCGTGGCTACTGGGTCACGACCGTTCTGTCGATCATCGGCCTGGCCTTCACGACCTTCGTGATGATGGACACGAACGGCGCGACGTCGAACGGGCTGCCGGTGTGGGTCTGGTTCTTCCTGGCCGGGCTCGTGGGCCTTGCGACCTCGGTCGCGTTCGTCTACATCACCCAGTACTACACCGCGGGCACGTTCCGTCCGGTGCGTGAGATCGCCGAGGCATCCAAGACCGGCCCGGCCACGAACATCATCTCGGGCACCGCGGTCGGCTTCGAGACGACCCTCGTCACGGCGGTGTCGATCGGCATCGCGCTCATCGCCTCGCACTGGCTCGGCAGCCAGGCCGGCCTGACGAACGCCGAGGGGCATGATGTCGGCGGCATCTTCGGGACCGCCGTCGCGACGATGGGCATGCTCATGACCACGGCCTACATCCTGGCCATGGACACCTTCGGCCCGATCACCGACAACGCCGGCGGGGTCGCGGAGTTCAGCCGTTCCGAGGCCGGGGCGCGCGAGATCACCGATCGCCTCGACGCGGTCGGCAACACGACGAAGGCGCTGACGAAGGGCTACGCGATCGCGTCGGCCTCGCTCGCCGCGTTCCTGCTCTTCAGCGCCTACATCGACAAGGTCAACCTCATCCAGCGCAACCGCGGCGGCGAGCTGCTGACCGCGGTCAACCTGGCCGATGTCGGCGTCTTCGTGGCCGCGCTCGTCGGCGCCATGCTCGCCTTCTTCTTCAGCTCGCTGGCGATCCGCGCGGTCGGCAAGACGGCGCAGTCGATCATCGTCGAGGTGCGCCGCCAGTTCCGCGAGATGCCGGGGATCATGGATTACTCCCAGCGCCCCGACTACGCCCGCGTCGTCGACATCACGACCCGCGCCGCGCTGCGCGAGATGGTCGCCCCCGGACTCGTGGCGGTCGCCACCCCGATCATCGTCGGACTGCTGCTCGGCTACCAGGCGGTGGCGGGCCTGCTCATGGTCGGGACGATCTCGGGCGTCCTGCTCGCCACGGTCCTCAACAACGGCGGCGGCGCGTGGGACAACGCGAAGAAGTACATCGAGTCCGGCAACCTGAAGGATGCGGCCGGTGCCGTGATCGGGAAGCGGACGGACGCGCACGCGGCGGCGGTCGTGGGCGACACGGTTGGTGATCCCTTCAAGGACACCGCCGGGCCGTCGCTCCACGTCCTCGTCAAGCTCCTGGCGACGATCACCCTGGTGCTCGCCCCGCTCTTCATCCGCTAGGCAGGATCTGGAGGCGGCCGCCAGGCCGCCATCGGTCCATGGAGACGATCTTCCAGGCGGCCGTCATCGGCCTGCTGCAGGGGCTGACCGAGTTCATCCCGGTCAGCTCCAGCGCGCACCTGGAGCTCGCCCCGTGGCTCTTCGGCTGGGACGCGGAGGGCTTCATCGGCAGCCTGGCCTTCGACGTGTTCCTGCACCTCGGGACGCTGCTGGCGCTGCTCGCCTACTTCGCGCGGGACTGGGTCCGGCTCATCGGCGCGGGCCTGGCCAGCATTCGCGAGCGCAGCATCGGCGGTGACCCGGACCGGCGGCTGGCGTGGCTGCTCGCCATCGCGACGGTGCCGGCGGCGATCATCGGGTTCGTGTTCGAGGACCTCATCGCGGGTGCCTTCCACGGCGACTCGGACGCGGCGCGCCTGGCGATCGCCGGCTTCCTCGTCGTCGGCGCGGTGGGCCTCTACCTCGCCGATCGGATGGGCGCTCGTCGCCGCGAGCTCCACGACGTGACGCTGCCGACGGCCCTCACCGTCGGCTTCAGCCAGGCGCTGGCGCTGCTGCCGGGGATCAGCCGCTCGGGTGCCACCATCACCGCCGGGCTGGCGCTGGGGCTCACCCGTGAGTCGGCGGCGCGCTTCAGCTTCCTGCTCGCCACGCCGATCACCCTTGGCGCCGGTCTCTACGGCTCGCGCAAGCTCCTCGACGCGTCGCTCAGCGGCGGTGACTGGGTCGCCATCGGTGTCGGCTTCGCCGCCGCCGCGGTGTCTGGGATGCTGGCCATCGGGCTGCTGCTGGCCTGGCTGCGGCGCCGCTCGGTGGCCGTCTTCTCGGCGTATCGGATCGCCTTCGCGGCGCTCGTCGTGGTGCTGGTGCTGGCGGGTCGCTGAGCCGCGCCGCCGCGGCCGTGCCGGGAGGCGGACTCGAGTCCATCGGGCTTTGACACCCACCCCGCTCGGACCTACAATGCCGCGACGCCGGCGCCGTTGCCGCGAGGCAGGGGCGTTGGATCGGCCAGATCCACTCCAATGAAGTCGGCCGGCTTCAGGACGCCGCAACCGCGTGGCGGACCCTGGAGCGTTTTTTGTTATCGGAACCGCTCGAGGCTTCGAGCGTCGCACCGTCCGGGCATACAAGGAGGATGGGGGAGTCAGATGAACAAGCCTGTCTACATGACCGCCGAGGGGCTCGAGCGTCTGCAGAAGGAGCTCCGGCAGCTCATCACGGTCGACCGCCCCCGCGTGGCGCACCGCATCCACGAGGCGAAGCTCGACGGCGACATCAGCGAGAACGCCGAGTACGAGGACGCGAAACAGGAGCAGGCCTTCCTCGAGGGTCGCATCGCCACGCTCGAGGCCCAGATCAAGCATGCCGAGGTGATCGAGGCGACGAACGGCGACAAGGTCGGGATCGGCTCGAAGGTCGTGATCAAGGGTCATGAGGGCGAGGAGACGTTCACCATCGTCGGTTCGGCCGAGGCGGCGCCGCGCGAGGGCCGCATCAGCAACGAGTCGCCGGTCGGCGTTGCGCTCATGGGCCGCAAGAAGGGTGACAAGGTCCAGGTCCAGGCGCCCGCCGGGACGATCGAGTACACCGTCGTCGCGGTCAGCTGACCGGGCGCGGGTCGCGTTGCGCTGACGATGTTCTGGGCTGACGAGATCGCCGCGGAGGCGAACGGCCCGCAGATCGTCAACGACAGCAAGACGCCCTCGGGCACCATCCACGTCGGCGCCCTGCGCGGCGTCGTGATCCATGACGTCCTGACGCGGGCACTGCGCGACCGCGGCCTGCCGGCGCGATTCCTGTACGGGATCGACGATCTCGACCCGATGGACTCCGCCACGCTCGCCACCCGCGAAGGCGTGGGCGAGTACATGGGGCGTCCGCTGGCCGAGGTTCCGGCGCCCCGAGGCTCGACCCAGCCGACCTGGGCACGGCACTACGTCCAGACCTTCCTCGACACGTTCGCGCGGCTCGGCATCGAGCCGGAGCTGTACTGGGCCAGCGAGCAGTACCGCGACGGGCTCTTCGACGCGTTCATCGGCGAGGCACTCGACCACGCCGCCGACGTGCTGCGGGTCTACCGCGAGGTGAGCAACGTCCGCCACCCCGACGACTGGCACCCGCTCATGGTCATCTGCGAGTCGTGCGGACGGATCGGCACGACCTACGTCGACGGCTGGGACGGCGAGACGGTCTCATACCGATGCCTCCCGGACCTCGTCGACTGGGCGACCGGCTGCGGGCACACCGGGCGCGTCTCGCCGTTCGGCGGCCGGGCCAAGCTGCCCTGGAACCTGCACTGGGTTGCGAAGTGGCGGCTCTTCGGCGTCACGATCGAGGCGGCGGGCAAGGACCTGTCCACGAAGGGCGGCTCGCGTGACCGTTCGGAGGCGCTGGCGCGCGAGGTCTTCGCCGTCACGCCACCGCGCAACGTCCCGTACGAGTTCCTGCTCATCGGGGGCCGCAAGATGAAGTCGTCGGCGGGGACCGGCGCGGCGGCCGACGCCATGGTCGAGCTGCTGCCGCCGGAGCTCGTGCGCTTCCTCATGCTGCGCCACCGCCCGTCGGCGACGATCGAGTTCGACCCGTCCGGTGAGACGATCCCGCGTCTCTTCGACGAGTACGACGCGTGGGTCGCCGAAGCTTCGACGCCCACGGGGGACTCGGACGAGGCGGAGGCGCGGCGGCGGATCGTCGAGCTGAGCCAGCTGCCGGGGAACCCCGTCCCCCGGCATTTCCTGCCGCCCTTCGTCCAGGTCGCCACGTACGCCCAGATGCCATCCGCCTCGCCGGACCGCGTCGCGGACCAGGTGGCGGGCCACCACGGCGCAGCGCTCGATGCCGCGTCGCGCGAGGAGCTGGACGTGCGCCTGGCCACCGCGGCACGCTGGCTCGCCGGCTTCGCACCCGAGCGGCTGCGCTTCTCCGTCGCGCTCGACGGCCTGCCCGATGCCGCCGCCACACTCAGTGACGAACAGCGCGGCTACCTGTCGGCCCTGGCCGACGTGCTCGGCGGGGAAGTCACCTGGGAGGGCGAGGCGCTGCAGGCGATGATCTTCGATGTCGCGCGTGCGCGGGAACTGCCCGCCGGAAAGGCGTTCGGCGCGCTCTATGCCACCTTCCTCGGCAAGTCCAGCGGGCCTCGTGCCGGCTGGCTCATCGCCTCGCTCGAGCGCGACTTCGTCCTCGCGCGGTTGAGGGCCGCGGCGGCCGCTCCGGCGGCGGTGGGCTCGTGAGCGTCGGCCTCGCCCGCCTGCGTGACGAGGCGCAGCGCATCCGCGACGGCGCCATCGCCAAGGGCGAGGACCCGGCCCTCGTCGACGAGGCGCTGGCGCTCGACGAGCGGCGACGCACATTGCTCGCCGACGGGGACACGGCGAAGGCGGAGCGCAATAGGGCCAGCAAGCGGATCGGCGAGGCGATCCGGTCCGGCGCCGACCCCGCTGGCCCGGAGGTCGCAGAGCTGCGGGCCGCCTCGAGCGCCGCCGGGGAGCGGATCGCGGCCATGGACGAGGAGCTGGCATCGGTCCAGGCGAGGCTCGATGACCTGCTGCTGCGGATCCCGAATCCACCCGATCCGGACATCCCGGTCGGCGGCGAGGAGGCGAACCGCACCGTGCGCACCTGGGGAGCGCCGCTGCCGCACCAGGCCGAGGGCTGGGTTCGACGCCCGCACTGGGAGCTCATCGAGTCGCTGCGGCTCGTCGACAACGTGCGGGGCGCGAAAGTCGCCGGATCGGGCTTTCCGGTCTACACCGGGCTGGGTGCCCGCCTCCAGCGCGCGCTGATCGCGTGGTTCCTGGACATCCACGTCGTCGAGAACGGCTTCACCGAGATCTGGCCACCGGCAGTCGTCAACGCAGACTCGGCGCGCGGCACCGGCCAGATCCCCGATAAGGAGGACCAGATGTACGTCGTCACGCGTGACGACCTGTACCTGGTCCCCACCGCCGAGGTACCGGTGACGAACCTGCACCGCGACGAGATCCTCGACGACGAGACGCTTCCGATCCGCTACGCCGCCTACTCGCCGTGCTTCCGGCGCGAGGCCGGCGCCGCCGGCAAGGACACGCGCGGGATCCTGCGCGTGCACCAGTTCGAGAAGGTCGAGATGGTCCTCTTCGAGCGTCCGGCTGACTCGGCTGAGGCGCTCGAGTGGCTCACGCGCCGCGCCGAGATCCTGCTCCAGCGCCTCGGGCTCGCGTACCGGGTCGTGCTGATGGCGACGCGCGAGATGGGCTTCGTGCAGGCCCGCAAGTACGACCTCGAGGTCTGGGCACCGGGTGCCGAACGCTGGCTCGAGGTCAGCTCATGCTCGAACTTCGGCGACTACCAGGCGCGGCGCATGGGGATCCGGCATCGCCCGGAGCCGGGCGCTCGCCCTGAGCTGGTTCACACGCTCAACGGCTCCGGTCTTGCGCTGCCACGCACGATCGCGGCCCTGCTCGAGACGCACCAGGCGCCGGACGGCAGCGTGCGGCTACCCGAGGTGCTCCAGCCCTACCTCGGGGTCGACGTCATCCGCTGATCGTCCGGGCCGGATGACGGACCGCGGCCGCGGCTACGGGAAGAAGCCGCGGATCGCCGTCACGACGCCCTCGGTCACCGCGCTCGGGCCGCCCAGCACGTAGATGCGAGCTGGCCCGATGCGCTGGAGCTCCGCCTGGGTGATGGCCGGGACCGAGCTCCCCGGCACCAGGAGCAACGGGCCGCCGACCGTGGCGGCCGGCGCGCCACCGGCCAGCGAGTCGGGGTAGTTGCGTCCGGTGGCGACGAAGCTCGTGCCGGCAAGGGCGAAGGGCGCCGCCTCCGAGATCTTGCCCGCTGTCGCGTAGCGGTCGGCGCCGTCCAGCCGGGTGACAGGACCCGTGGTGTAAGCGTCGAGCGCGGCCGCCACCCCGGGTCCCACGGCGCTCGGTCCGCCCAGGATCGTGATCGCGCCTGGCTCCAGGTTCGACAGCGCGGTGGCCGTCGCCGGCGGAATCGTCGACTCGGTCACGAGGAGGATCGGCCCGGAGGCCGGGCCCATCCCGGCGATCGGGACCCCGGCGAGCGCGTCGGGGAAGTTCCTGCCCGTCGCGACGTAGGCGACCGGCACGTCGACGGAGAACCAGGAGGAGGAGATCGCCGCCGCCGTCGCGTACCGATCCGCCCCGAAGACGCGGGTCACGCCGTCGCCGCCGGCGTACGCGCCGAGCTGGGCGACCACCGAGTCACTGATCACGCTCGGTCCGCCGAGCACGACGATGCCTTCGGGCTGCAGCCGCACGAGCTCGTTGATCGTCGGGGCGGGGAGTGCTGTCCCGGCGGTGAGCAGCACTGGTGAGCCGAAGGCAGAGGCGAGGGCCCCGCCGGCGAGGGCATCGGGGAAGTTCGTGCCCACGGCGATGAAGGCGTATTCGGTGAACTTCGGGTAGGTCGCGGCCGACATGGCCGCCGCGGTCGCGTAGCGATCTGCCCCGGCAATGCGGCTGATGTCCGGCCGCGCCACTACCGCCGCCCTCGCGTCGAGGAGGCGGGCGTGTGCGATCCAGCCCGACGCCCCGGGCAGCGCGCGCCCGGTCCGGATGAGGTGGTTGCGCAGGGCGGTGGCGTTGCCGTACAGCGACGGCCGGGCCGCGGTCGCCAGCGCCGCAACGCCGCTCGCGTTCGCGGCGGCCATCGACGTCCCGCTCATGTACATCCAGCCGGCGCCCGCGCCTGACGTGGCCGGGACGGAGCTGTAGATCGCCGTGCCCGGCGCCGCGACGTCGACCGTCGAGGCGCCGTAGTTCGTGCTCGCCGCCAGGAATCCCGCGTGGTGCGCGTTCGCCACCGACAGCACGTTCGGCAGGTCGTAGCTCGCGGGATATGCCGGCTGGACGTCGTTGTCGACGCTGTCGTTGCCGGCCGCCGCGACGACGAGCACCGACGGCACCGCGGCGATCGCCGCCTCCAGCGCGGAGCTGACGTCGTAGCCGCCCCACGAGGCGTTGATGATCTTCGCGCCGTGTGCGGCCGCGTACGCGATCGCGTCGATCGCCTGGGCGTCGGTCCCGCAGGAGGCACCGGCGGTCGAGCTCAGGAACTTGATCGCCATGATCTTCACGTTCGGCGCGACGCCCGCGATCCCGATGCCGTTGCCTCGCGCCGCGATCGTGCCGGCGACGTGGGTCCCATGCCGGTCGTCGTCGGTGTCGTGGACGGTCGCGTCGTCGTGGCAGAAGTCCCAGCCGTTCACGTCATCGGTGAGGCCGTTCCCGTCGTTGTCCTCTCCATCGCCGGGGATCTCTCCGGGGTTGACCCACTGGCTGCCGGCGAGGTCGGGGTGGGTGAAATCGACCCCGTCGTCGATGACCGCCACGATCTGCGTCGGGCTGCCGGTCGTGACCTGCCAGGCCTCTGGCACGTTCATGTCGAAGTTCGGCGAGCCGTCGATGCCGCCGAAGCTGAACCCGGCACTGTTCAGGCCCCACAGCTTCGGGAAGTCGGGCTCGCCGACGGGACCGGCGAAGGCCGTGCGCCGATACTCCGGCTCGACGCTGAGCACCTCGGCGCGCCTCGCGAGACCCGGGACGGCGGCGAGCACCTGGCGTCCCTGCGGCGCGACGACCTCTGCGTCGATGAGCGGCAGCTCATCGGTGAGCTCCAGCCGCTCGGCGGCCCGCAACGCGCGGCGCTCAGCGACGTCCACGCCGGGCCGATACCGGACGATGAGCCGTCCCGTCGGCGCCGAGGCGGCCGGCTGTCCTGCGCCGCCCGGCTCGCCGATCGCCGCCGGCTGTGGCGCCCGTGCCGCGCTCGGAAGCGCTGCCGCGACCGGCGCCGCGCTGCCGAGGACGAGCAGTGCGGCGACGAGGAGACCGACGGATCGGGACAGTGGACGTGACATGGGCCGTGGCACGGTGGCTTCTCCCCCTGGTTGCGTTGGCGCTCGGCTGCAGCGCGCGCCTGTGGCCCAAGAGTCTACCGCCCGACACCAGCACGGGCGCATTCCGCAGGTCCCGGTTCGGACCCGACCATCGACTACACTCGGGCGTGGAGAGGTGTCCGAGTGGTTTAAGGTGGCGGTCTTGAAAACCGCTGAGGCGCGAGCCTCCGTGGGTTCGAATCCCACCCTCTCCGCCACGAGGCAGGACAAGGCTGATGAGCGCATCCGCCACAGACCGATGCCCACGCTGCGCGGCGCCGCGCAGTGCCTCCAGCCCGGAACGCTGCCCGCGCTGCGGGTACCGATATCGCGGCGGGCCGGACGCGCGGCGTGACCGGTTGGCCCGCTGGGACCCCTGGCTCGGTCTCGGCGTCCCGGTCTCGATCGGCGCGGTGGTGGCCGCGATCGGCGTGAGCGGCGACGACCCGCTCGTGCCATGGATCGGTCTCGCGATCGTCGTGATCGGCGCGCCGCTCGGCTGGCTCATCGGACAGCGCTCGCGCGCCTGACGGATCTCCGCGGGGCGCTATCCCGCTGCCGCGGGGACCTCGTGGTGCAGCCGGCAGCGCGCCTCGTACGTCTCGTCACCCATGCCGCCGATCACG